>WJJU01000638.1 GCA_014729595.1 Chitinivibrionales bacterium | reverse complement strand
GCGATCCGTCCCTTCGGGGGGACTTCCGATGGACTGCGGCTGTGTAGTCCAGAATGTCGGAACTGCGTATGCGGTTTGGGATGCGGTTTTCAATGGTACGCCGCTGTATCAACGTGTAGTCACCGTCACGGGGCCGTTGGTGCGCAAACCGGCGAATCTCTTGGTTCGTGTCGGCACGCCGATTATCGAGGTGCTCAAGCATTGCGACACCGATGTGGAGTCGGCCAAGAAGCTGATCATGGGCGGGCCGATGATGGGCTTGGCGCAGTCGGAACTCGAAGCGCCGGTAATCAAGTCAACTTCGGGGCTCCTGGTCTACGACAAGACCACGCCGGGAGTTCGTGATTATGACTGCATCGGGTGCGGTAATTGCGTCAATGCATGTCCGATTCATTTGGTACCCTCCATGCTCGCCAAATATGTCGAGCATGGGGAATATGAGCAGGCGGAGGCGTGGAACGTGCTCGATTGTATGGAGTGCGGTTCCTGCTCATTTGTATGTCCCGCGCAAATAAACCTGGTTCATTTTATGAAACTGGGCAAGTTCCATGTAATGGCGGCGCGCAAAGCCGCGGCGAACAAATAAGGGGTGCGGATGGCCGAGGCCGCGACACAGCCAAGAATACTTCATGTAACAACTTCACCGCACATCAGATACGGTGAAACGGTGCCGTCCGTAATGCTGTCGGTATCGATTGCCCTTGTGCCTGCTTTAATCGCATCTATCGTCTTTTTCGGGATGCGGGCGCTGGTGCTGACAATCACCTGCGTTGCGGCGTGCCTTCTGACCGAGTGGCTGATCACGCGATTTCTGCTGAAAAAAAGGGAAACACTTACTGATTTCAGTGCGCTGATTACCGCTCTTTTGCTTGCATTCAACCTCCCCCCCGATTTGCCGCCGTGGATGGCCGTTATTGGGTCCATAGTTGCCATTGGTGTTGCAAAATGGGCATTCGGTGGGTTGGGTCATAATTTCATTAATCCGGCACTCGCCGGTCGGGCATTCCTGACGGCCTCGTATCCGGCGGCCATGACAACGTTTTCGGCGCCTAAAATAGGAAACATCAACGGCCTTACCGCCGCTTCGCCGGTTGACGGTGTGACGGGGGCCACCCCGCTGGTAGCCATTCGGGACGCCGTCGCTACGGGGCAATTTCAAGCATTGGATTTTCAGGAAGCTCTCTCCTCGCTGTTCGTCGGCAATGTGGGGGGCTGCATCGGCGAAACATCGGCGGCCGCACTTCTGCTTGGGGCACTATTTCTGTGGTACAAGCGGATCATCGGGTTTCGAATTCCGTTTTACTACGTAGCCACCGTGTTCGTACTTTCGTGGCTGTTCAACGGGACGGGTGGGCATTTTACGTCCGAAGCGCTGATTGTTCCGGTATACCACATTCTCGCGGGGGGACTGATGCTTGGCGCTCTTTATATGGCGACCGACATGGTCACCTCGCCGATTACACCGAGCGGGAGAGTTCTCTTCGGGGTAGGCTGCGGAGTGCTGACCTTTGTTATCCGAAAATTCGGCGGCTACCCGGAGGGAGTGTCATATTCCATTTTGCTCATGAACCTTGTAGTGCCGCATTTAAATCGTTACACCCGGCCCAAGGTTTACGGGAAGGTACAACAACGTGACTGATATAATTAAGCTGGCTCTCGCCCTGACTGTCGTGGCGCTGATCGCGGGAATGGCGATCGCATTCACCCATTCGAAGACAGCGGACAAAATCGAACTCCGGCAACAAGAAGCACGCACCGAAGCTCTTCGGGCGGTATTTCCCGAAGGTGTCGAGATTGAGGCGCGAGAAGGATCGTCACCGTTACCCGAAAGCTATTGGGTCGCCGAACAGAACGGTGAAACGGTGGGCTATGCGTTTCAGGCATCCAGCCGCGGCTATTCGAGCATGATCGAGGTGATGGTGGGTATTTCGCCGGAAGGCACTATCCTTGGTCTAACCATCTTGTCGCAGAATGAAACTCCCGGCCTGGGAACACGGGTTGCCGAGATTGTGTCGGACAAGTACCTCTGGAACGGACTGGGTGCCCCCAAGGAAGGCGAAAAACCATGGTTTACCGAACAGTTCGCCGGGCTCGATGCTACGCGGGATATCGAGATCAGCAAAACTCGAGAGTGGCATAAAGCCTCCGCGAAAGAGCGCCGAGCATTAAAAGAAAATAACGCTATTACAGCCATTACCGGTGCCACCGTTTCCACGAAAGCGATTGCCGCGGCGGTCGAAAAAGACGTCAGCCGCTACGCACGCGCGCTCAGGGAGCAGAGCCCCGACGAAGACACCGGTATGCTGGAGCGGAAAATGGTCAATGAAGCACCCGAAGAATCGCCTACGGCGGAGAATCAGTAACACTATGTTGAAGGAAGAATTAAAACGAGGACTTGTTACGGAGAACCCCATCCTGGTGCTGGCCCTTGGGCTTTGCCCCGCTCTGGCCGTCAGTACTTCGGTGGTCAATGGTTTCGGGATGGGCATGGCCGCGACATTCGTCCTCATTTGCTCGAATCTTATCACATCGTTGGTCAAGCAGTGGATTCCCGCGAAAGTCCGCATTCCGTGCTATATCGTGGTTATAGCAACTTTCGTTACCATTGTCGAGCTTATCATGAAAGCTTATATGCCGAGTCTTGACAAATCTCTGGGTATGTTTGTACCGCTCATCGTGGTCAATTGTGTGATCCTGGGTCGAGCCGAAGCCTATGCATCAAAAAACAATCCATTGAGAGCGGTACTCGACGGTATCGTTATGGGACTGGGATTCACGCTGGCGCTCTGCATTCTCAGCACCATTCGAGAGTTCCTCGGCGCCAATAAGCTACTAGACCTTAAAGTGATCCCCGGATTTCAGCCGATGACGATTTTCATATTGTCTCCGGGAGGTTTTTTCACGATCGCCTTGGTTATGGGGTTGATTAATTTCATTCGCGGCGGAAAGGAAGCATGATGGAGAGTCTGGTAAGTTTGGTTCAGATCTCTATTGCCGCTATTTTTATCAACAATTTCGTGCTCTCGCGGTTTCTCGGACTCTGCCCGTTTTTTGGGGTGTCGAGAAAGTTGTCGAGCGCGATCGGCATGGGCATGGCGGTCGTATTCGTAATGACTGTGGCGTCGATGTTCACGTGGATTATTTATCGCTATATTCTTGATCCGTATCAAGTCACCTTTCTACGCACGATCGTATTCATATTAGTAATAGCTTCGCTGGTACAGTTGGTGGAGATGACGCTTCAGAAGTTCATGCCGTCTCTGTACGAGGCGCTGGGGATTTTCCTGCCCCTTATCACAACCAATTGCGCCATCTTGGGCGTTGCGATACTTAGCAGCGGCGAGAACGCATTCACAGGCAAAAGCTTTTCGTTCGTAGAGAGCGTCGTCAACGGCATGACTTCGGGCGTCGGATTTACCCTTGCTCTGGTACTGATGGCCGGGATACGTGAGAAGCTTGAGTTGGCTCGAGTACCCAAGCCGCTCAAGGGCTTGCCTATCGCATTTGTTACCGGCGGCCTGATGGCGATAGCGTTTCTCGGTTTTTCGGGTTTAAGCTTCTTCTAAACGATTGGGGTGCGATCCGCCTTGCGTGGATGAAATCGGACGCACATCCAACGGAAACGGATTACGATACGCATGGATCCATTTATTCCTGTAATAGTTGTCGGCGCGGTTGGTCTGTTCTTCGGGGTGGGACTTGGCTTTGCCTCAAAGAAACTTGCGGTCCATGTGGACCCGCGCATCGAAAAGATCCAGGATGTTCTGCCAAATGCGAACTGTGGAGCTTGCGGCTATCCAGGATGCAGCGCTTTCGCCAAAGCCGTCGCCGAGGGAAAAGCCGATCCGAGCGGCTGTATCCCCGGGGGGAGCAAGACCGCTCACGCCATAGCGGATATCTTGGGGGTTGATGCCGGTGAAAGCGAACCCATGATGGCGGTGGTCCACTGCAAGGGTGGACATAAAGAAGCCAAAGAGCGCTGTCGCTACGAAGGCATCGCGGACTGTAATGCGGCCGTACTTGCGGGTAACGGCTCCAAGGTGTGTCCCGACGGCTGCCTGGGGCTGGGTACATGCGTGCGCGCATGCCCGTTCAACGCGCTCAGCATCAACGACAACGGTGTGGCGGTTGTTGATCCCGCCAAGTGCACCGGATGCGGCAAATGCGTCCCGGCCTGCCCGCGCAAACTGATCGAGTTGATACCGCGGGTACATAAAATTTATTTGGCTTGCAACAACCATGATCGAGGAGCGAAGGTAAAGAAATACTGCTCGGTAGGTTGTACCGCATGCACGCTGTGCGTCAAGGCGACTCCCTCGGGCAAAATCTCGATGGAAAACAGCATTCCCCGCCTCGACTATTCCGGCGATGAAAACTTTGTGCCCGCAGCCAACAAATGCCCGCAAAAATGCTTTGTCGACCTTGTCAAGGTGCGTCCGAAAGTCAATATCGGCCCGCAATGCGACGGGTGCGGCGAATGCATAGCCGCTTGCCCGGTCAAAGGCGCCATCACCGGCGAAAAGGGCGAACGTCACGTGGTCAACAAAGAAAAGTGCATCGGGTGCGGTATCTGCCTCAACTCCTGCCATGTTCACGCAATCTCGCTCTGGGGGGGGCTAGGCTACAGTAGCGCCGACAAAAGCAAGAGGCAGCGCTCGTAGCGGTGTGATCTTGCGGCCGTTTGGCATCGTTCCGGGCTCTAAGCGCTCAAAAACCCGGACCACCGGCATTTGTTAAATTACGCCGTGTTTGCTAGGCGTAATTTATCGGCGTGTAATGAGTTAGCCGTTCCTCCACCATCCCCACTTAGCCAAGGCTACGATTGAGCGCCTCCTTATTCTCGCGCGGCACTTTCGGACGACCAATATAAGTAAGCTACCATGCGGAAGGTCTTCGTTTCCCTCGTTTCCTCCCGCAACGGGCAGGGAACTCGCATGCAATCCACCATCGTGGTGAACGACCGCTCGCTAATCCCGGGACTGTTGCGCCGGGCGTGGAGAAAGGCGGATGGTCACGATCAACCGAGTAGAGGTTTTCTCGTTCGGAATAAGTGCATAAAGAATTAACGACGACGAGACGCGGGGACCGCCACACGAGCCGATTGGGCCAACGCATTCATTGATCTCAACATCCATAACATCACCGCACCAGTCCTGCCGTTGGTGGTCGTCCTCCATTATACGTGTTTGAGTGCTTACCGAATAATCACTAGTTCGTGATCTTGCATGGGCGGATTGTTTATTTTGTTTTCAGACTTTCATGCATTTCAAATCCGTAATCGGCAAGCCGGAAAAGATGCGAACTCGACAAAGCCACGGCGATCCGGGCTGGGCACGGTCGATGTCGGCAAGCAACAAGAGACAGAGCATCGAGATCAACCAAAAAAGCGTGACCATTCCCCAATCCACGCATAGAGCAATCGCGTATGAGCGAAAAAGGCCCAAAATCGCGTGAGCCGAGCAAGCCCGGCGAATATCAGGCCGATTCTGTCGGTTATTACATAGGTATCGGGGCTTCTGCCGGCGGTCTGGAGGCTATCGAGACCTTTTTCTCCAACATGCCGGCCGACAGCGGGCTCGCCTTCATAGCAATCCAGCATCTCTCGCCGGACTATAAAAGCCCGATGGTTGAATTGCTTTCCAAAAAGACGACGACGGCAGGCGAACCGCAAAATAGAGGAACGTAAACAATGGCGGAAAATACCAACGGTAAGCATGACGACTTACGTCGCCGCGCGGAGGAATTGCTCGCGAGTACGGCCGGCGATTCACGGAATCTAAATCCAAAACAAGCGCGCGAAATATTGCTCGATCTGCAGGTCCATCGGCTGGAGCTGGAACTGCAAAACGATGAGCTGCGCCGTACGCGGGGCGAGCTCGAGGACGTGCATCTTCGATTTGCACGCCTCTACCATAACGCCCCCGTCGGATACGTCGTCCTCGACAGAGCCGGTATTATCAAACAAGCCAACGCCACGTTCGCTCGATTGGTCAAGGCGGATGCAAAGGCGATCGACGGGGCACCTTTCGCCTCGTTCCTCGCTCGCGACGACGAATCGGTCTTTCGAGCCCGGTACAAGACGTTTTTCCGTAATCCGATCGACAAATACATGGAAGTACGGTTCGAGACTTCCGGCGGTGCGTCTTTCCACGCCCATTTGGAGGCAGCCCCGCATCATCACGACCGATCGGCCGGACAAATTGAAGAATACGACGAGTTGTTGGTCACGATCGCCGATATTACCAAGCGCAAGTCGGCGGAACAAAAAATTGAGCACCTTAACCGCATCCTTCTCGCCATCCGCAATGTTAACCAACTCATTACCCACGAAACGGACGCCGGGCATTTACTCGGTGAAGCCTGTCGCATGCTCACCGAAACGCGCGGGTTCTATAACGCATGGATCGCCTTGCTGGACGAAGGCGGAACGAGTGTCACCGCCGTCTCCTCCGCGGGCGTCGGAGAGCCCTTTGACCTGATACGGCGAGATCTCGAATGCGGCGCATTTCCCGCTTGTATGAAACAAGCGCTTGAGAACGATAGTCTGATCGTGATTAAGGACCCACCGTCGCAGTGTCCCGACTGCCCGTTGGCGCGGGGATATGCCGGCAGAGCCGGAATCACCAGCCGTCTCGCGTTCGAAGGTCGCGACTATGGAACGCTTTCCGTGTCGGCCCCGTTGGAATACGCATACGATACCGAGGAACACGACCTTTTGCGCGAAGTTGCCGACGATATTGCCTTTGCCCTACGGAAAATCGAAACCGAAAAACAACTCCACCGTCTCAACCATATCGTCAAAACCGTCCCGCAACCGATGGCGTTGGTATCGTCCGATTATCGCTATCTGGCTGTCAATGACGTCTACGCTCGATTGTTCGATACGCCCCGGGAG
>WJJU01000637.1 GCA_014729595.1 Chitinivibrionales bacterium | reverse complement strand
GTCCTTTACCCAACGCATCGATTTTATCGAATAACCACGTCCAATCGCGCCTTTCGTTTCCGGCGCCCGGGACAAACTGAATCATATCTATTTTATCGATCGAGCAGACGGCTTCGAGATGCCGTATCGCTTCGGGACCGTCAAGGTGGTACATGGCGTGATCCATCACAGCCACTTCGCGGCGCAGCGAAGGAATGAGGAATTGGTCGACCATTTCGGGGCTGATCATACATGACAGGTCGCATTGCGGACGGCTCATTTTCCCGGTGGGCAAATAGGCGCCGAAACGGTTGATGCAGCCGTAGCTTGCGAAATCGAACAGTGTTGCGTATTCATTGAGCAATTCGTCGTGAAGGTCGCAAACACGATCGAGCACCCTTGCTAGTATCTCGGGTGTGGTTGCCAGATCCGTGAGAAGTTCGGTCGTGCCCCGTATGGCGGCCAAAGCGTCAAGATTCGCAAGAATAGTCGGCGGGCAAATGAGTACCTTTCCGTCGAGTTTATCTCGGGCCATTCGGGCATATTCAACGGTTTTGCGCCACCACACATGATCCTTGTTTAGTGTCAAGTCAATGCAATTCCAGTCCTTAACGAAAGGAACTGCCCAGGATGTTCCCATGTCCGGCGCGTACTGCAGATCCGCCCCCAGCAGGGCTGCAAAATGGTCCGGTCCGAATTCCAATACATAGTGAGGTAGAGCGTCTCCTAAAAACTCGTGCGACTCGGCCCAAGCCAACACCCGGTCCAACACTTTGTCGAAAGAATTATCGAAGCAGCCGGCTAAGTACGGCGGGGGGCTAACGGCCTCGATTCCCTTTTTGGGTACAATCATTTGGATCAGTGGGGTCTCGTTGTTACCTTGCCAAAAATCGTCCCAGCGCCCGACGGCGGTCTCAAAATCAGGCTTGTATTCCAGTTCCGTTATCCGGGGAGCGTTCATACCGTACTTTTTTCCCACGAAGTGGTGTCGTAACCTTCCGATAATTCCTCGAGCATAAGCGTGGCGCACGAATTCCAGTTTACAAACCCCGGGTTCGTCATTCCCTCGCCCGTTTCCGGGTTATAGTATTCATGAAGACAACCGTTGCTTTTGTAATCCGCCGACAAGCAAGCCAAATGGTCCTCGGCCAAGCCATAAGCTTCTTTACGAAAGCCGTAATTCAATAAGCTTCGAAACACGATGTAGGTGCTTACAACCCAAACCGGACCAAGCCAATCGCTGGGGTTGCCGTCGGCGAACAACCGATATGCCGGCTCACACGGAGCAAGAGAATAGATGCCGTGGGGGGAGCGTAACTGATCTCGTGCGTTCACGAATTTGTCGACAATCTTCCGTGCTCTTTCCGGCGTAGCAATTTTGGTGAAAAGCGGCATAACCATAGTATAAGAACGAAATTTGAGTGGAACGACCCAATGCGCGTTATTTCTGACCGGTCCGGGGTCGGCATGCCCAAGATCAATACAATAATACGTCTCATCGATTGGATCCCACAGCTTACTGTTGATCGCATCGGAAAGTTGCTCCGCGCGGCGACGCCAAGGGTCTGGATCACCTCCGGTGCGGGCATGAATTTCCGCCAGGGCTCGGCACTCCCTTACCATGAGGCAGTTAAGAAACGGGTCGGCGACCGTATTAAACGGACGTTGAAAATAGGCCGGATGGTTGTCGGCCCCGCTGCCGCGATGCGACCGCCAGGTTAAAAGGCCGCCGTCGACTCCTTGGGAATCAAACCAGTGCTGAATATGACTCTCCAAATTATGTCTGATCGATTTGAGCCATTGGGCGTCGGCGCATTTAAATTGATCGGTAACTAGAAGTGCGAATTGTGCCGGAAGCGGCTTAGAACTGTTTCTAGGCGATTCCGTGGCTCGGACGGCGTCGGATGCGGGGACGTGCCCCTCGTTGGTTGTGATGCAGTAGGGTATATGTCCGTCGGCGCCCTGATGTTCGATAAAGTTGTCGACACACCCCTTGGCGTGGAGCCCAACGGCAGGATCCTTATCTCTAAGATATGCGAATCCAATGCAACTAAAATAAGCGTCCCAATCCCACAACTTGTCTTCGTAGTCGGCACCCGGATCGACAAAGGGATGGTGTATGGCACCCTTTGCGGGACGCAAACGGTCTTTATAGACTTTATGAAGCCACACTACCAATGCATCATGGTATTCCTTTAGATCCATTGTTTTTATACCTTTTTTAGTGCTATGCCTGGTTTAGGGGCGCCCTTCCACGCTAAACGGTCGCGGGCGCGAACGACAAGAACTTGATTGAAGAGTAATCGCGGCGGTGTTATTGCGGTCGACACTCGGCAACCGCCCTCTTCGAGTGAGGATGGCATTTGCACTTGGCGGGCCGTCATCTAAGGAATTTTGTTTTTCATGCCGGCTTATGCAACCACAACGGCCAACACTTGATATCCGGTAACCTTCTCTATCATATTTGGTTCTACTAGTAACCTTCCGCTTCATCGAAAGAGGAGAGCCAAAGATGCATAAATGCGATTATGATTACCTACAGGTTCCATCCGGCCTGCACCGTTCTGAGCAGCATTCATCGTTGTCGGCGCAGAAAGAACCTTTGTCTAAGCAAGGAGGTGCGCATTCCTCGTCGGTTTCGCCGTTGCAATTGTTGTCGACATTATCACCACATTCCTCGGCCGCGGCGGGATGGACGGTTGCGTCGGTGTCGTTGCAGTCCCCCCCTCGAGCAACGTATCCCGGCGGAGGAGGCCCTTCGCATACTACCTTGGTATCCATTTCGGTCCCATAGCCGTCACCGTCGGTATCCTGATAGAAGGTGTTGGTGCTGAATCCGTCATCGATGGTGCCGTTGCAGTTATTGTCAATTCCGTCACAAACCTCTTCGGCGCCGGGGTTGATGGAAGGGTCGTCATCGTTGCAGTCCCCGTTTTGGGCGACATAGTCGATCGGGGCTTCGCCACACACTTCGACCTTGTTGTCCGTACCGCCGTAGCCGTCCGCGTCCCCGTCCAGGTAAAATGCATTTTTAGCGTATCCCTCATCCACTCGGCCGTCACAATTATTATCTTCACCGTCGCAGATCTCAGTTGCGCCGGGATGGATCAAATCGTCGCCGTCGTTGCAGTCCGAACCGCCGCAGGCAAAATCCGAGTGCCCGTCGCCGTCACCGTCCACACACGGCTTGGCGACATACTCGAGCATCGCCGCATCCATACCGATACGTGAATCGCCCCACGTAATGCGGAAAAAGCCGGATTCGCCCCACGAAGTGCCCCAACTATTTTTCACGATCCATCGCCCGTTCGGATGCTGGTCGTCAGGATCCTCCCAACCGATGATGGTTACGGCATGGCCGCCGACCCGCTCACCGGCCACATGTTCATAAATACCCCCTGCGTACCAAAAGAAATCACTATAAATATCCATTCCTACGGGAACGGGCCCCTGTTTAACCGCTTCCTTGAGTTGGTCGACCGTTGGTACAACCGCCGTTGCGTTTACCCACTGCCATCCCGATATTGTTTTGGTGCGCTTGCTCCAGTTAGGGCAGGTATTTTGGCAGTTTACGGTCGTGCTTACACACCCTTGACTTCCACATAAGCAGGACCCAGACCGATCGTAGACCATACAAGCTTCATCCGGCGTGCCTGAGTGAAGCAAGAAGGGGTAAACCTCTTTCATGTATCCGCCACAGCATCCAAAATTTCTTTTGCTACAGGAAATTACAAACTGCTCCGATAGATTGAGGCCGCTAACCTGAAGCGACTGATCGGCAATCAACATAGCCGATTCCATTGCGCCAACCGCGGCAAACGCCCAGCCGCTCCCGCAAAGCCCCTGATTTCGTACCGCCGTGACTTTATCTTGATGTCGCCAATCAAAGGTATGCTCGGTGATTCCGGTGGTCGATGAAGACTTCCGGGTGCTGGAGCATGCCGGGCTCATGCCGGGGCGTTCGGCAAATAGCAGCCCGCATAATGCCTCTTTTTCTCGTATGGATAAAGCGGAAACCGACGTAGGGCCGGCCTTCCAATCGGCTTCGGCTGAGTCGATGCGTTTGCGCAATTGATCAAGGTAAGTGTCCGTTTCGCCGAACGCCGCAACGGCAACCATGAGGCTGAGTTGCGCGGCTAGTAGAATTTTTCGTGTGACCATGATGCTCCCCCACTACCCAAACTATAAATGATTGAAAATTACTGCATCCTACCGAGAAAAGGAACGCGGAATAGAAAATGATTGGACCTCCGCTTACCTGAAATCGGTGCTGAATGGTTAGCGGCGGGTAAAACGAATAT
>WJJU01000636.1 GCA_014729595.1 Chitinivibrionales bacterium | reverse complement strand
GCCCCTCGGCGGACAGACCATCGTATTTAAGGCTACTCCAAGTACGATGAATAAGATCGTGCAACGGCAAGCGCATGCCGTGCAAGCTTCAAACTCAAGCGCCGCAATCACATCGCAAAAGAGCAAAAAAGCTATGCGGAATATGCCGCCTAACGATGACACGGCCCTTGCCGAAAAGCTTGAAACGGCACTCATACGTATCGTTTCGGACACGGCGAAAATTGCCGTAGGTCTTGTGGGTGTAAATGAAAACCTTGGCAATCTCGGTTTCGACTCGGTTCTTTTCACCGAATTGTCGAGGAACATCAGACAAAAGTACCAAGTAGATTTAACACCCGCACTTTTCTTCGCTCATAATACCGTTCGCAAGCTCCGCGACCATTTATGGAATGAATATCGCCCGGATATGCAACGCGCCCTTTCCTCCGATGATCCGAGCGCCTCCAAACAAATAGACGACTTAAATAAGAGCATACATTCGGAAAAGCTGTTTACAGCAGTGCGTTCGGTCAATAGCAGCGCGCGGTCGTCGGATCCCGGACGTGACTCCGTTGCCATTATCGGGGCGGCCGGCATTTTTCCGAATGCGAAAGATTTGAATGAATTCTGGGAGTGTTTGAGCGGGCAGTGCGATTCGATCACCGAGATTCCGAAAGATCGATGGAACTGGCGTTCTTATGCCGCGCAATTCAATACAAGCGAAGGTTCGAATCCGCCGAAACATGGAGGGTTTATATCGGACGTAGATGAGTTTGACGCCCGGTTCTTTAATATTCCACCTTTAGAAGCCGAGGTGATGGATCCGCAGCATCGTCTTTTCTTGCAGACCTCGTGGAAAGCCATAGAAGATGCGGGATATCCGGTCTCCGGTCTTGCCGGAAAAGCTATGGGCGTGTTCGCCGGCGTGCAGTTTCACGATTACCAGCAACTCCTCGAAAAATCCGCCGTGATCCGGGCGCAGATGACTACAGGGAATGCTTCGGCCCTTCTGGCCAACAGAATCTCATATATCCTCAATTTGCACGGTCCCAGCGAAGTCATAGATACGGCTTGTTCGAGTTCGCTCGTGGCGGTGCACCGAGCGGTGCAATCGATTCAACAAGGTGAATGCGAGCTTGCCCTTGCCGGCGGGATTAGTCTGATGCTTTCGCCGGTGCCCACCGTAAGCGCCGCCAAGCTGGGTGTTCTTTCTCCCGAAGGGCGATGTAAAACGTTCGACCAGAGTGCCGACGGCTATGTCCGTGGTGAAGGTGTCGGTGTCATTCTACTCAAACCGTACGACAAAGCGATAGAGGATGGAGACCATGTATACTCCGTCATTAAAGGTTCAGGCGTCAACCACGGCGGCAAAGCCAATTCCTTGACCGCACCAAATCCGGAGGCCCAAGCATCATTGCTGTCCGGAGTATACAAAAAAGCCCAAATTCCACCTTCAACGGTCACCTATATCGAGACACACGGAACGGGCACCAAGCTTGGCGATCCAATCGAAATCGAGGGCTTGAAAGAAGCATTCAGAAATCTCTCTTCACATTTTGGTATTCAGAGCAACCATAATGCATATTGCGGATTGGGATCGGTGAAAACCAACATAGGGCATTTGGAGCCGGCCGCCGGTATCGCCGGCTTGATTAAGGCGATACTTGCGATGCGGCATGGCCGAATACCCGGATGCCTCCATCAATCCAAACAAAACGAATACATCAATCTCGAAAAGACGCCGTTTTACATAGTTACTAACACACGATCATGGTCTCGACTAAAATCCGACGACGGCAAGGTCATTCCTCGGCGCGCCGGTATAAGCTCATTCGGGTTCGGCGGTGCCAACGCCCATGTGGTGATCGAGGAGCCGACGCATCTCGGTGCCCAACCCCAAGCGAATGGTTCCGAAAAAAGTAGTATGGTTGTGCTGTCGGCAAAAAACGAAGGCCGCTTAAAAGAATATGCGCGAAGCTTATGTGAATTTTTGGAAAAGCGATGCAACAATCATGAATCGATCGACCCGGGAAG
>WJJU01000635.1 GCA_014729595.1 Chitinivibrionales bacterium | reverse complement strand
TCTGCTCACGGGTGGAACTGTAATGGAAGAAAACACCGCCTTTGTCGGCTTTTACCCGGAAAGCACCGGTCGGGACGGCGCCCACCCGCACGCTTTCGTCGGCTCGCGCATGCGTTGGACTGAGCAGATAATCCAATGTTTCGCCCAGCTCGTTGCGCACGGCATAAAGCTCTTCGGGATCACGAGAGAAATCATAAGTCGTGTTGGCCAGTTCGGCTACCTTGTTCTGCGCGAATTCACCGCCGCCCAGCTTGTCCAAGAGGTGCAAATACTCAAAATCCTCATAACCCTCGCGGATAAGCTTGAGTCGAATGGATTCTATGGGAATGTGGTGTGTACCGCCGATGCTTGGCGTATTCGCACCACGACCGCCCGCCGGAAGACCGGCTTCGCCGGTGTTGGGGACGCCGGGGTAGAAGAATGTGCCGTCGCCGTATCCGCCGTATGAACTCATCCAGAGCGATTGCCACGGATCTTCGGCATACGAGAAAGTTGCGGCCCAGTACATCTCACCCTGTATCCGGTTTTTGAATGCCAACCAGGGAAACATCCGGGTGTACATTGCCGGATATTCCACGCCGTACTGAGGATAGCCTTCGTGGTTGGAGCTTCCCACAGTGCCGCATCCATGCGACATGCAAGAGTTGTACCACCAGAGTTGTGCGCCATTTTCTATATCGGCATCATACTCCGGCCGTGTGTAGGTGTGACTTCCGTCCCAATGCCGTCCATCAATCCTGGTGAAGGTTACCGCCCAAATATCAAAGTATGAGTTTTGAGGCGGATTAAGCGTCGTGTTGAGCAATTCAGGAAGGCGGTGCCGGGTTATGATGGTTCGCAGCCCTTCTTCGTGTATGATCTTTGCCATTTCTTTGGCGCTGTTAAAGTCGAGGTCGGGGTTTCTGTGTCCGCAGCCGACTTCGCCCGCACCTGGTTCATCCAGAGGCAGTATCGCCAGCATTTCCTTCTGCTTGGCTGAGAGCATTTGGGACATTGCCTGCGCCCGTTTTCTGGTTTCATTCAGCAGTCCCCAAGGCGGTGAAGTATTGCCGGAACCGCAGTTCACATAATCGTGATACATATCGTCGAAGCGGAAAATAAGCGAGGTCATTTTGGCATTGCCGTATTCAACCTGCGGATCACCGTCCCCACAAAATCCTTCAATGCATTCCAGAAACGGTTCACTACGAATGCTTCCATAGTTGCTGCCGTTCCAATCCCTGAAAATTAACGGTACGGGCAGCATGGTGATACGATGACGTAAGCCCGCACGGATATAAGTGCGTTGCAAGGTGACGATTGTGTCCCATGGGTTTGTTCCCCTATTCCAGACATTGCCGTAATGCCCCGGGTAGAGTCGGTCCATGTTTGACCTGAAACGCGATGCGAGAGAGGATGTGGCGGGAAGACTGAAATTCCAGACATGAAGCTGCACGTCGGCTTCGGCTATCACACCACCGTTGGCGGTTACCCGTACGGTCGCCGTGTAGTCACCGGCGCTCGCCGTTTGCGGAACGAATACGTCGAACCATATTGGCTGTATTCTGCCGGCGGGCAAATCGAATGGGAAAAAGTTTCTTTTTTCGTGGTAATAGGCGTCGACCCGAGGACATAATGCATCAGGCCATTCACCACGTTCGCCGTCCTGCGAGGATATGTTTTGGACGTTGAGGTACTTCACGAGGAAAATGGTTACATTGTCTTTCGATATGGTCCCGTTCGATCCCGAAAAGTCGGTGATCGACACATCTACGTTTGAATAGTTCCGCACGGCCCGCAGAACGTATTGGAACGGCTCAAACTCATTTCGGGCCGCCTTGATGGTCCAAGTGGCCATGTTGCGCGGTGTTGCGTCCTGCCGAACCTTCACCGTCGCGGATTCAAACCAACTGTTCAGGTTGTCTCCGGCGAAGCACGCACATGCTGTCAAAGCTGCGGCCGCCGCCACCTTCGTTTTCAGGCAATTCATTCGTCCCCCTCATACTACTAGAGCGAAATCTGGAGTAATCAAAATCAATGGCTGTCATTGCTCTACGGCTGTAGACCCCCCTCATCCAACCTCCTTTCATCGAGTCGGGCCTTCGTGTTGTGCTCGTTTAATACTATTCAGCGACAAGCACGTCTTTAGTGCCTGTATTCACAATCGGTGATACCTACGTGTCAGACGGACATATAGAACTCACCTTTTTTTTTCATATACCTCGACACCTTTATCATCGACAAATGGTAGGCACGCCGACGCCGCTCAGTGGCACGAAGTGCTTAGCGCCTTGCATCCGGCAACAATCCTCTCCATGCCGGAGACGCCTTTACTGAGAACTGCCGCGATGCACTGATCCCGTTTTACGGGACGAGGTATGGGTGTGGTCTATGATGGTGAGGGATTATCTACATCCTGACCAGAGAAGCATTAAAGCATGATCGACGGTTTGGATAAGGTGCGAATTACAATATCCCCCTTGTAATGTCCCTTCATCCGTCACCGCCACCATCAGTTCATAGCACCTCCTTCCTTTATCGCGACCGATTTTCACAAAAAACGCTTCCCTTAAGCGCTTTACCTACGTGCAAATCGTCTTGCGACATATATGATATTTCGGCCGTGCCGTGTTTAAACGACGCCACTTTTCAAGGGGACGCATTTTTTCGTACGTGACCAGTGTCGGTCACTCGCACGATGTGAAATCATTGCGCCGGCGAGGGCGTCGCTTACCGCATAGGTATAGAATATCGATAAGCTATGGCCTCACTCTTCGATTAGGCCGTGCGGTAGCGGCAAGCTTATACAAAAAAGATAATGTAGCGCAACGAACTCACGCTTGAGTGCGGAGCGTATGCATTGCGCACGGAACGCTGGAAGTGTTTGGATCGGCCGGTGGGGGGCATTGCGTTATGCTCATGATAAGTAAGTCGGGTATCATTCAGGTGAATGGACGCTCTCGTCCACCGGTGTTCAATATTATACATATCGGACATTAGAAACCGATCTCAATATGGGCTGCTATTTATGCCTCGCGTCCGTCTTGCTCTACCCTTAGGTCCCTTCCCCGTGCTCTTCGCGCCAAAGCTCTCTGAATCACGCCGGCCGAGACGGAAGGAGGAGGGGTTGAAGCAAGGCGCGTCTCGCTGGGCGGCCCACGGTGATATGACCAAGGGGCGCAACGCCGCGACCACCCTTGGCGGCCTGTTGAAAGCGAAATGGGAACGGGTTTTGGGGATAAAATCCCAGTCCGTCCGTGTGCCACGAAGCTTTGCAAACGATGAGGACTGTGGCCCCTCGATATCGGCCTGCACGGGCAGGTATCAAACCGTCCTGAGTTGCTGTGTTCAAAAGGCATGGTGGTGAGCGTCAGGTATCGGTAAGTGCAGAGGAGATGAGCGTAAGTGAACCGCTGATCAAGCGTCGAAATTTGTTTCTGTTGATGTCGGAACCGGGATATGGACGGATTCCCGGGAGAAGTGCGACGGCATCGTGTTTACTGGTCGTGCGGGATCCGGCGTAGAGGCGGCATGAACTCTGCACAGGCGTATGCAAGGAACGTGGGAACCTTATCGGTGATGCCAAGGGAGTAGCGCAAAGGGCGGGGAAACCGCAAGAGCGCAGAGTACCGATGGACCGGTGAGGGGCGGAGAGTCTCGTAGTAGTGATGAAGCTGCTGTAATGGCGGTGGGGCGAAGGGGACTCGTTGTTCGGTTTCAACAATGTGTCAACCATTTGATGGGAGGAACACATCGAAGCAACAAAGCCATTTGAGATAGACAAGAAGGT
>WJJU01000634.1 GCA_014729595.1 Chitinivibrionales bacterium | reverse complement strand
ATATTCTAAACTGGGTGATATAACCCTTTTCTTCACGCCAATCCCGGCTTTTAACGAATCGCCCCCCCCCGGAACAGCTTATTTCCAAGATCCGTTTAAGGGCAAAAAGGAAATAATTACACAGGAAACGAACGCTGATATGTATGAATATGGAATGAAATTGAGAAAAATAATGGGAAAAACCGATGTTAGCATAATGGCGGCGCATCTGATGCATAACGAATACGTTCCGATGATTGAAAGTCCAACGCAAATAAAAAAAACTAAAGTGAGATTTTTCATGGGCGGCTTAACATTCAATTATGTTATTAAATGGTTTCTCCTCAGGGGCGAATTCGCGCTAAAAATGCCGAAGGCCTACACAAACACCGCATACGAAATTGTTAAAAAGAATGCCGTCGATGCATCTCTTGCCTGTGAATTTTCGCCGGGGGTGGCAGGAAATTTCATGGTAAATATAGAAGGTATTCACAATCGAGTATTAGGCTGGGATGAGCGCATTGCAAGTGCCTATGCCGAGGCGGTGAATACGATTGTACTGATTTTAGGCAGGCAATTTTATAACGATAATATCTCCGTTCACTGGACAACACAATATAGCATAACCGGTGAATTCTCTCTAAATATTCTAACTACATCGTTCAAATGTAATGATAATCTTACACTATTCTTGGACGGCTATATACCAATATTTGAGAATGAAGAAGATCCGCATTATATGTACCGAGACCAAAAGCAACTGGAATTTAGACTGCAATTGCTATTTTAATTTTGTAAGGATGTAAGCTAAACATTTTTTTTTCATCGGCAATATATGCATTGGAATTGTTCTAAAACTTAAGATACCCGAGAAGAGCACTTTTATATCTAAATAGCATGAATAATCAGGAAGAATTAGAAAGCCGAAATTCAAGGTTTTAATGGGAAGCATGCGTATCATTTCGAAGTGAACGGTAAAAATAGAGCCGCTTTCAAAATGAGCGGCGTAAGGGAAGGCCGAGCGATAAGTCTGGATGTGATCCCACAAGACGGGTAAACAGGCATATGCTCGGAGATTTGGTGAGGAGGCGAAACGAAACTGACGGATCGCCGCGTCCCGTTAGAGTACTAGAACATTATGAAAGCGACGCTAAGACCGACAATGGGATAAAGGCATTTCCGAGTACTGAAAAATTCGATAGTTCTATGGTAAAGAATCAGAGCGCAATGACATAAATTCAAGACGCCTTTTCGGCGGAATGGAGGCTACAATGGAAAGCGCGAGCCCAAAAGAAAAAGAAGGAAAAAGGAAGAGAAAGATTTTAAACCGGCGAAATTTCATTATGATGTCGGTGGGAGGGGTTGTTACGGTTGGTGGATCTGCGATAACCGGTAAACTCTTATTGGAAAACCATTTAAATAATCTTCCAGAAGATACAAAAAAGGTTTTTTGGGAAACGGGAGCGTGTTCCCGGACTTTTTGTTATTTAATTAATCGAGAATTCGGCAACAATAAACAACTCCAAGAACGTGCCACGGAAACGCTTGGTGCTGGTCTTCTTATCACGGGGAATCAGTGCGGGTTTCTATGGGGTACGTCACTCGCGGCGGGAGCTGAAGCGTATAGGAAATTTTCTGATAAGAAGAAAGCGAGCATTATGGCTATCTTGTCTAGTCAGCAAATCGTGGCTTCGTTTAGAAAAACCGCCAAATCCCTTAATTGCCGCGACATAACCGGATACGACTTATCGAAAAAACTTGATATGGCAAAATTTTATTTGAAGAGTATAAGGCAAGGACTGGTATTCAATCCATGTTTCAATCTCGCGGAAAAATGGGCGCCGCAGGCGATTAAGTCGGTGCATGAGGGGTTAGCCGACGGAGATTACAATCCAAATACGCAATCCGATAATTGCGCGTCAAAAGTGGTTGAAATGATGGGCGGCAATGATGAAGAGCAAGTTTTGGTGGCCGGCTTTGCCGGGGGAGTGGGGCTTAGCGGCAATGCCTGTGGGGCTCTTGGAGCCGCAATATGGATGAAATCGCTCCAATGGTGCAGAGAAAACCCCAACAAGGCATGCTTAACAAATCCGGAAGCCAAAAAAACAATGGAAGCATTCCAAAAAGCAACAAACGCGAAAATGAAATGCTCCGCGGTATGCGGGAGTAATTTCTCTTCGCTTGAAGAGCATGCCGCATTCGTTGCCGATGGTGGATGTGAAGATGTTTTAAACAAATTAGCCAATTCCTAATGCTCCGCCCCAAAAAAGCAACAGTAAATGACCGGATAATGGCCGTTATTGATTTATAGATTGTCGTAATCATTAAACGAACAACTGAGAATATAGATATGCTTTATAATATACTGGCGATGGCAAAGTATATGATGCGTTTCAGACGGAATGTTTATCTTGATTACAATGCAACCACCAATGTAAGTCGAAGCGTGCGCCGGACAATGATTCGCGTGCTAAAACAATACTACGGAAACCCTTCATCAATCTACACAACCGGAAGAAAATCCGCCGAAATAATCGATACGGCGCGCCGACACGTTGCAACAGCGGTTAACGCAAACCCGCAAAATGTCTATTTTACCGCATGTGCCACTGAATCCAACAACGCAATATTAAAATCGCTAAGCCGCTGTCATTACCCCGAAAAAAATAAAATTATCGCTACACCAATTGAGCACCCCTCAATACATCAAACGCTTGCGTTTCTTGCAAGTCAAAATATCGTAGTTGAATATTGTCCGGTGGATTCTGAAGGAAAAATTGACCCTAAGCGGCTTGAATCGCTCATCGATGAGAAAACATTTTTGATTTGTTGCATGCTTGCAAATAATGAAATTGGCACTGTTCAGGACCTACCGGCTATAGCAGAAATTTCTCGGCGCCACAACATTTTGGTTTTATCGGATTGTGTTCAGGCGTTGGGGAAAATTCCTATAGATCTAAAGGCATGGGGAATCAATTATGCTTCATTCTCAGCTCACAAATTATATGGGCCCAAAGGCGTCGGCGCTCTCTATATCAAACACGGAAGCCCCTTTGAACCATTTATGCATGGTGGACACCAAGAAGGCGGCATTCGTGCGGGAACAGAATGTGTCCATAACATTGCAGGTTTTGGTGAGGCTTGTCGGAATATCAAATCCCTTCTTGCGAACACTCGACGTATCCAAAAGTTAAAAAGCAAATGCATTAGGGAAATTAGGAAAATCAAACCGGATTGTATAATAAACTCACCGGAAAGCAGCTGTCTGGCGAATACAATCAGCGTTACCATTCCCGATGTACATAGCGCTGATATTATGGCAATCCTTGATTCCCGCGGTATTGCCGTTTCCGCCGGATCGGCATGCAGTTCCGGAGACGATAAACCATCACATGTATTGAAAGCCATTGGACTTTCTGATTCCGCTGCGCGTCAGACCCTCCGCATAAGCTTGGGGAACCGCACGACAATCGGCGATATTCGGTACACCATAAACGTGGTGCGGGAGTATGTTACCGGAGGGTCGGTGCATGTAAATATGATTCGACCGGTAGAGGTTACCGAGGATATTATTTTCGATGAGCAAAACTTCATTCTTGATGTGCGTCCGCAGTTTCTCAGGAAAATCGTAAAAGGTCTTCCAAATTCGCACGAAGCGTCCTTCTTTTCAATTAAAAGGTACCTTCATTTGTTACCGCGGGATAAACATATACTTGTAGTATGTCAAGGTGGCTATTTGGCATATATGGTCGTGCACTTTTTGAAATCAAAGGGATTTGAGAATGTTAGCTGTTTACGCGCGGGTGTTGTCGGCTGGAAAGAGCAGTGCCGTGACTTGTATAAAAAATATGCAGGACAAAATATTTCAATACTTGAGCCCGCATGAATGAAAGCAAAACTCTTGAAATGATTATATTCCGCAAAAATTGCTAATATTTCCCTTATTGAGCCGAGAGAAGTATAACCTTGAAATATTTTATAAGGGAAAAGTCCGAGGATTTTCTTTATGTGCAGTTGTGCCCCTTCTTCTTTGGCGGGGACGGTAAGGCGATAAAAGAGCCCGATTGCAGTAAGCTATCCATCGTAATACCGGCTTTAAATGAAGAAGTGTTTCTTAAACGATGCATATACTCCATTCTTTCGCAGGACATAGCTACTGAAATAGTAGTGGTCGACGGGGGCTCGGATGATTCGACAAAAAAAGTTGCCGAAAGCTTCAAGGAAGTAAGGCTTATTGAATCAGCTCCCGGAAGGGGTATACAGATCGCAAAAGGGGTTGAATGTGCCGGTGGGGATACAATTATCGTTTTACACGCAGATTGCGTTCTTAAATCAGGCGTGTTACAACGAATATGCACGGCGCTTGAACAAAATCCTCAAGCCGAAGGCGGGGCGTGCGGTATGACATACGAAACAAAAGATTTTATTGTCAATACCGCCGTCATGATACATAATTTTAAAACCCGCTTTACCGGCATCGCTTTTGGTGACCAGGCGCAATTCTTTCGCGCTGGTGCACTTCAGGACGGATTCCCTCGGTTGGCACTAATGGAAGATGTTGAATTGTCATTGATGCTGATGAAAAAAGGAAAATGCTTATTCATCAGGGATGGTGTAGTCGCTTCCATGCGTCAATGGCAAGAATCCGGTCGTATTGTTTATGGT
>WJJU01000633.1 GCA_014729595.1 Chitinivibrionales bacterium | reverse complement strand
TTTGTTGCATTTAGTGTCTACGACGGAATTTGTGGGTGTTGCACATCGCCAGTTGAAAACTATTGGGGGAAATTCATTTAACGCATTATGGGCATTAGCTGCAACGCTCCTAAACGATTGCGGCGGAGCCGGTGCAATATTTTGTGTTGCAATCAAATTAGTTTGCCGCGCGTGCCTACCGCTACTCCGCCGGCTCTACCATGATTGTGCCCTTGTTGCCGTAATCCTATCGCTGCTTTGCGTGTCGAAGCCGTACCGGCGGGGCCTATTCGTTGCAGCGAAGCTCACGATATCAGGTAAATGATATTCACTGGGCCTCGTCGCCCTTGATAAGGGAATCTCCGTCATTGCTAATCCCATCTACCGCGAAGTGGTTGCTTGCGTGTTGTCGGAGGAATATCAGCTTTCGTTTCCTGAACCTGAATTCAAACGGCGCAATCCTGACGGCAGCCTCGATATGGAATCCTTGCTCAAGGAGTTCCGGAAATTCCGCCGCCGGCACGCTGATGCCTGGGAGCTGAAGGCGGATGATACCGAAGCGTTCCCGCATTTTTTGGCTATGGTGCTTCTTAAACGTGTAATCAATGGCGGGGGGGGCGTCGAACGTGAGTATGCTCTGGGAGGCGGACGGGTGGATTTAGCGATTGAGGACGGCGGCACGCGGGCTGTCGTTGAGATCAAGCTCGTTCATCCGACCGATGGACGGGAGGGAGCCAAGCTGGAAGGTATCGCGCAAACAAATCGATGTCGAACCGTTATCAAACGTAAAGCTCTCGCATGCCTGATTTTCTTCGACCGAACCCCCGCCGGCCGTAAGAAGTCGCGGGAGGAACGCACTACTTGGGAGGTGGTCACCACCGAGCACGGCAAGATGATCGTCGTGGGCGGATAAGGCACTAAGGCGATTTTGCATCGCACACTTTTCGATGAACGTAAATCAGTTGCCGTGTTCAACTACGCCGCGTCAAATCCTTGCCGGCCCGATACAAATTTTCATAGAGCTTTTCCAACAGGCCCGAGGGTGTCGAAGAGAAGGCAATTCGAATCGTATTGCCGAAGGCTATGATACCGGTACTGTAGTGAGAAAGAAGTCGCTGTCGCACGGCTTCGCCGTCAGCCCCTTTTAGCTTGACGCACATAAAATATCCGGAGTTAAAGGGAAGTGGTTCGTATACTTCGGAATATTCGGGGTGGTCGGCGAGGATTTGCTTGATTTTTTCGTACCGCTTTTTGAGGGTAGTGTATTTCTCCTCCTTTTGCCGATCGTAATCATGGTCGGTGTAGGCGGCAAGAAGGAGTGATTGGCCGGGGTGAGTAACATTTGAGATACTGCCGCGAATCGCGCCCGCTAATTTGGCTTCGAGAGCACCGTACAACTGGTCCGTTGCCCCACCGACGCCGAATGTTACGAAACCGACACGAAAGCCCCAGACATAATCTTCCTTAGTGGGGCCGTCAAATTTGCACGCAAGGATCCTTTCATGTGCGTTGGCCAGCATGGCAAATATGGATTCGCTCATGATGCCTTCTTCGTACCCGAGACCAAAATAGGCATCATCGACAAATACGATAAGTTTGTTGCCTATCGCCGCCGCCTCGACAAGAGCGTCGCGAATCCTCTCCCCTTCTTCGAGAGTTGGCGTATAGCCGGTAGGATTGTTGGGGAAATTAAGCAGTACTATACGTTTGCCGGGAGAACCAATCTTAAGTGCCTGAATCAAGCCTTCAACATTATACCCGCCATCGGGGGCGAATGTTTCGAAATTCGTGAACCGCGCTCCGTAGCCATTCCTAAAAATAAGATTGTAGTTACCCCAAAATTTGTCGGGTAGAATGATAGTATCGTTCGGGTCTACAAACAGATACCCGGCCATCGATAATCCGTGCGTAAGAGCATTGGTCACCACGGGCGTAGAAATGTTTTTCGCGCTCAGCAACGGATTCTTCTTGAGCATCATTTTTTTCCATGTTCGGCGCAGGGGAGGGGCGCCGAAACTGGGAGTATACGGGAACAGATCGCTCTTGGGTAACGTAACGAGTCTGTTCAGCGCCTCCAAGCACATTGCACTCGCATCGTCCTCGAGTGCCGCGCCGATAGTCGCGTTGATTTCACACTTCTTCGCATCGGCAGTCTGTCCTAAGATGCCCTTATCCGGGAAGAACGCAGCTTTGCCTCGTTCCGACAACATTGTGAGAATGGCGGGGTTGAATTTTTTTATAATGCTGTTGAGTTCTTCGGCCTGGGAATCGTAGGGCATAGACAGTTGTCCTCTTGGATATAACGGTATGGTTTGGAAAATTCTGGCGGTTTTAGCCGGCGGTTTTGGTGGATTTCAAAAATAATACAAAGAGTCGTGCACCTTGCAAGCACTGATGTATAACCCATTGGCCGGCAATCATCGGCACCCGAACCGTGCCGATAAAAATACGAGGTACGTGATGAAGTGTCAACAGGAGGGGACCTCCGGCGGGGTGTGGAACCGATCGGCCAACCGACGGTATCGGAAGATGATCTGAACACCATGGGGGCGGATCCGCCCCCCCAATGCCCCGTCGTGCTTGTAGTGATTCCCGAAGGGGTGGAAGCGTCCGCTAAAACCATTCTTTACCGTACTTAGTAAAAAGAGGATGAGCGCAAGCCGTCGAACTCGTGCGAGCAATGTATGTACTCCAAGCGCCGACAATCTCACCTTCGTCGTAAAAAAGCGTTTGCCCGGTCATGAGCGACGAGCCTTTGGGCGCGCAAAAGATTCGGTGTTGAGCCGGGTCGTAAGATCGCTTCGTATAGTGCAAAGAACATGCCCCGGTATAAAGGCATTCCGCCAGTCAAGGTGGCACGAAATTTGGTTGAACTATCGCGCCTGTGCAACTTTTTCGTCACTACGGCGAGAAGGATGGTTGTTGACCTGACTCCATTTCCGAACCGCCGACGGATAAATCGCCGGGCTAAGTAGATTCAAGCTGTAAACGAACCAAAAAAAGGAGCGCGTGTATGATGATGCCGACCGACATGTTGCGGGATCTCGAAAGAATGCGCCGTCAAATGGATGAGATGTATGGGCGCAGGCAGGTTTTTTCCACTTATCGGTATCCACCTGTTAACGTTTACGACAATGATGACCGGATCACGCTGGTCGCGGAGCTGCCCGGCGTGAGCAAAGAGGATGTTTCTATTGATTTACGTAACAGCACCTTCACTATCAGTGGTACCCGTACCGTCGCGGGACACGAAAAAGGCTACGAGGTACTTCGCTGCGAACTACCTGAGGGAGGCTTCGAAAAGTCTATTCGTCTAACGACCAAGGTCGATGAATCAAAAATCGTCGCCGCCCTTGAGGACGGCATTTTGAGAGTGGTTTTGCCAAAGGCCGAGGAAGCGAAGCCGCGGCGGATAAGCATTCAATAATGATTGGTCGTGAATAAATCAACATGTAAGGGCCCGAATGCCGCATCACACCTTCACCATGACATCTTTGCATTTTCGCTTTTTTATTTGCGAAATCGCTACGAGCGCTCTACCGCAACGCCGGGCGCGGCTAAAAGTCCGCGGATGGCTGATGGTGGGTGAACTGGATCTTGTTCGTGAGGTGATTGCGGCGATGATGCGCGCGCTTATACCGACGGGCCTGAAATGGCCGTGCCGGAAAATGCGGTACAACCTATTCGTTTATGGAGGTAGGCAATGGCGGAATTAGCCAAGAG
>WJJU01000632.1 GCA_014729595.1 Chitinivibrionales bacterium | reverse complement strand
GATAGAAGTAGTATTCGTAGTTTCTTTCTTTGCTACTTTCTTTTGCTCCCGCCGGCGGGTCATCATCCACTTCGATTTTAATCTTCAGAAGCTGTTCCCGGGCAATCCAGTCAACTACCGCTTGAGGAACACCTTTATGGAGCATGCTAACACGCGTATTCATCTTCAGAAATGCCCGATCGATATGCTTTGGGCCAACCAGAGCCTTCTGCTGAATAGCGACCTCAAATCCGTAAGCTTTCAGCTCCTGTTCAACATACGGGAAATACGCTACCAGCGAAAAAACCTGATTAGGACTCTCAAGCTTAAAGTCCATATCCTCCGAATAGCGGTCAAGGCCATAGATAATGCGTAATGCGGTCCCACCGTAGAAACAGGCATGCTCGAAAACCTTGTCGCGCCACAACCCGACAAGTATGATCTCCTGAGCAATCTTTCTGAGCGCATGGATCGCCTGATCGACCGACTTTATTTCATACTCGGATAGGAGTGATTCCAGGGGGGGTGCTCATCGCATCTTCCTCCTAAGCTTATGGAGAACCCCAAGAGACCTCTTTCGTCCGAACCGCGCCAATTCTTCGAAGAGCTTCTCATCAAGGTTGCGGAAATCATCGGGTTCGATACGCATGTTCTCGATAGGAACAACTTTGCAATTCAGACAATAGGCGCCGGTGGGCGGGCTATCCGCCTGATCATCACCAGTCGCGCTATAGGGAGAGTTAGGAAGCGGGTCGTTGCTTCCTGAGCTCAATCATGCGATCCTTTATTCGATCTCTGGCCTCATCATTGAGGTCGGCGATCTCATAGGTATAGTAATCCAGGTCAAAAACGGCGAAATTGGTATCTTTATAAACGATGACACAATCCGTGCCCATCCGCTCGTGATGGCGGAAGGTATCGATCGTTTTCTGGGCCAAGTTGTTAAGGCGTTTTTTATGTAAATACAGTTGCAGCAGTGTATAGGTTGCCAAAGTGAACTGTATGTGCGTTTCCATCAGGGCCGGATCCGGCGTGCTGAATTTGTGCAGGTGCCAAAAATGCTTATGTTGCCGGAAACGCTCTTCGATCGCGCTTCTGAGCCGATAGGTGTCGAAGGTGTCCTGTGCACTGCGTGGCTCGTAGGTTGTCGCTACCCCCCAGTAGCGGATTTTTCCCCGTGAGAGAGTTGTGCGCATTAGTGATAGATGTAGCGCAACTGTGCAGCCCTCCCACGTAAGGGCATCAGGGATAAGCGTCACCTCTTCGGTATAGTGGATACCCTCATCACTTTTTTCATATTCACGATAACGGTGCCAGGCCTTAGGCCGCTTTGAATGCCATTTCTAATTCTACTTCGTTACATTAGAAATCGTATTGGCCGAAGGGGTTTATATTGGGGGCCTTCTGCCCCAAACCCCGACCTCTGTTGTCATTTCCGTTCCGCCGGGTAAGGTATTCCAGTTCCGATCACGACATCGGGACTGTACTTTTTTATTTGCTTACCCGGTCTTCCGCGGCGAAGAAAAGTAGGCTCCCGTAGGCCATGGATGGCCGAGGGGCATCCCGACAAAGTCGGGACCTGAAAGGTGCCGAGCCGGATGCCCGGCAAGCGCAGACACCGCCCACAGCTCCGCCTTATCGGTCCGTGGGGGGGGCGGACCATAAAAAAAAGGCGTCAGGGGCCGCTGAATTCCTCAATTTTTTGCTCAAGCGTACCAATACGGCGTTCGAATACTATGCGACATCGAGAAAAATTGTAGGCCGACCAGCCCGACCATAATTCCTGTTCCAATTGTGCGTTCTGGGTGTAATAGTACCCTCCGGTGGCATCCGTCATCTCCCAAATCATGGTATCGCCGTTAGAGCTTTCAAAGGTGACCGCGACGTTGATAAATCGGTGGACGATATACTTTTTCAACTGGTCGGTGTTGAGTCCGGGAATCAGGTCCAGAATAGAGGCAAAGGTTTGCATGCTGGGGGGCATGATTTTGGCCTCGATAGTGAAGTTGTCCACCACGCCGGCTTCGATACCCCACTGGCCATTGGTGAAGGCTTTGGCATTGGCGTAGTCGAAAACCTGATCGAGTTTTCCGAAGAAGGTGGTCCAGTTGTTCAGCCCGTACACGATATAGAGAAACAGCGGCCCGGCGGTACTTTGCATGTCCTGGTCTTCAGTCAGATAGACATAGGTGGGCACCGCGCGCGTGTCGTAGCCAAGCGAGATGGTATCGATAATATTAATAAGTCGATTGCTATCATCATACAGCCCCGTCACTTCCCATAGCCCTACCATACGGCTCTTAGTGGGGAGTGTGGGGTTCAGGTCGCTCAAGATTTGGCTACAGCCGCTCAGCAGGACAACCCAGAGAAGGGTAAGGGTCGAAAAGATTCGAGTCACGTGAACTCCTTGATTATAATTGCCGCTCCCTAAACTATCCAGATCATGCGCCGTCCCGGCTACCGTGGGTGGGGTACTATTTGCAGGCCTCGATCGGACCGCCTTTAAGATTATAATGGAATACGGACCCTTTGTAATCGTACCATGAAAGTCGATCGATCGCAAAGAAGAAAAACAGTTTCCGCCACCGCTGGGATCAAATGGATGCCTGTTGATAGGCGCCGTTAGTACCTGTGAACGCCGATAAAATACCCTTGGGCTCGAGCGGAAACAAGAGCAACCGGGTTGGCGGAGGTTTTAGGGACTTTGATGGATAGGTTTTATCTTTTTCACCGATAGCCCTATACTCGGGGAGATCAGCCGGCGGCCACCCGCGCAAACGAACGTTGAGCTTCTCGTATCGGCTTTGCCCGGCGTTAGCCTCAATCAAAGGTAAACTGCAAATCCTCGCATGGTACGTATCGTTCAAAATTTTTATTGTGTGACCAAAGCGACCACGGAATATATTGGCTGTAACCAGTACGCCTTTTACGCCATCGACGGAGCCTCTTTCGGGCTCCATTACCACAACCGCCTCCGCCCGCACACATTTTATCCCGATTTTCGGCCATAGTGGCCGTATCACGCTGGACACCGGCGGTGTGTTCATTTATGTCAACATGATCGGATCGTCACGACCCACCGGCAGAGCCGTTGCCGTTGTGGTGGGCTCTTCGGGCCACCGATGGGTGGGGATATGGGGCGACGGGCTTTTGCGGTTATGCGACACTACTTGGACCGTGTTCGACACCGCCACCTCAGATGTGCCGGGCATGTACGTTTTGCCGTTGACCACTGACAGCCGAGGTCGCGTGTGGCAGTCGTGCAGGAAAAAAGAAGCCGTAACCTACCGCCGCTCGTATGTCACCGGCGGCGACACACAAACCTACACGGGGGAAACGATCGAACCGATCGGGCTGACCGTGTTTGACGGCGACTCATTTCGCACATACACCACCGCCAATTCGGGGCTTCCGGACAATGGTGTCACCGCGGCGGCATTCGATGCAGGTGGGAACCTGTGGGTTGGGACCGTAAGCGGCCTGGCCGTGTTCAACGAGGACGAAATAGTGCCTGACGGCCAGCTTGGGTTGAAGCAGAGCGGTCCACCTGGTCACACCACGGGTTTTGGGGTACCTCGGGTCTATCGTGCCGGCAAAGCCGTCCAGTGCGAGCTTACATGCGGGGCGCCATCAGATGTAATCGTAGAGTTTTTCTCCGTCGCGGGACGGCGCCTTGGATCCTACGAATTCGCAAACCTGCCACACGGCCGATCCACGATTTCGCTTCCGGTACATGAGTTGGCGATTGCCCCGGGTCAGGTTGTTTGGCGCGTGCGTGCTCGCGCCGGCCGCGGCAAGCGGGAAACCGAGGCAGTCGGCATGCTTGTGCTGTTCTGAATCGGTTCCATGGTGAGCCGCCGACGCATAGGGAAAGCATAGGACACCCTTTGCCGCAGAGCAAACTACATCGTTGCACAAAAATCCGGTTGACATGTATATAAGCAATTGAATTATTTGGAATTATGACCAAGTTTATGTCTATTCCCGAAATTCACCATTGGTGAAATCCGAAAAGGTCAATATATATCAAACGGATTTATACCCCCAGGAAAAGCCCCTGGGCGTCCAATCGCAATGCTTGCGGAACCCGGTAAGGGATCACTCACCCCATCCTTGTGTGGCCCTTTGCGCCACCGACCCGAGCATGCGTAGGGACAGCAGTCCATCTCGGACCGACGCGCTCTTCGACCGTCATGGTCTTCGAATCCCCTTCCTCCCCCAGCTTGAATACCCTGGAGCTTATGCAACAAAGGGGTTAAGCAACAGTGTATTATTGACTTTAAGCTTTCCATTTACGCATATTAGTGTATATATTTTAGAGAACAGTGTTTCGACTATATGGGCAGGTTTGATCTGAAGCTCTTGTTGCACATTCCGCGGTACGCCGCTTCCGAGCGGAAAACTACTTATGCCGTAACCCTCCTCCGCGTTGTCTTCTTCCCCACGGATTGCTTACAGTATAACTCCGGCCGGCATATAGGTTAATCCCGAACTTCCCTATCATTATTAAGCATTCTCTTAAGAGGAGAAGGCGATCGGTGATGCCGCTTCGCGGAACGAACCACGGTTGAGATCAATAGTTATGAGGGATTATGGGTTTTATAACAGATGCTGTTAACAGTATATTTTAGCGGCCGTGCCAACTTGGTAAATTTGGTTACGGCTTTGGTTGGCTCTAATAACGGACCGTGCTTTCTACAATTCAAAAAATGTGTTCGTTATGTCCATGTTATTGCACTTACTTTTTCCGGAGATCTATTGGGATCGAGTATTTAGTGGAAGGGAAGCAATTGTGCGAAAAAGCGGTATGTTACTAATCGGGATGTTGTTTTTTGGGGCCGGTGCGGATGTATTCACGTATAAAACAAGGACCCCAATACACGTAACAACACTTTTTTTCTTAGACAGTTTGAATGGATATGGCGCAGCCCAAAATTGGATTGGCAAAACGACCGATGGCGGTAAAACATGGGAGCGTCAGTACAATAGTGGGTATGGATCCAGACGTTTCCAAGAAATACAATTCATTTCCGCCGACACCGGCTTCTGTATGGGAGAGAAAGGCGATTTTTACTATACATTCAACGGCGGTGAACGATGGCAAGGGCATAAGATCGGCTTGGTGGATGATTTTGCCGAGAAGGACATGCATTTCTTCGATTCACAAATAGGGCTTATTGTGGAGAAACAAAACGGCGTCGCGATCAGAACAACCGACGGCGGAGTTAGTTGGCATACAATTGCCTTCCCGGAAAGCACGATCAATTATGTGAGCAATATGGATTTTGTATCTGACAGTGTGGGGTATATAAGCGTAAATGGAGAAAACCTGTACCGAACTACGGATCAGGGTGAAACATGGCATTCGCTGTGTACTGATTTGTTTTTCCGTATGACCTGGATAGACTTTTACAATGATACGATTGGTTGGTACCGCAGCGGCGATGATTTGCACCATACACAAGACGGCGGCCAATCATGGTCGTGCGTAAAAAGGGACCTGAATTTTTATGACTTCGTTCTTTTAACGCCTGATACCGGCATCGGCGTTAGTGATGCCGGTCATATATATATGACATATGATGCCGGGGAATCGTGGCATCTTAAAGAAAAGCTGAACGCAACAGGTCACTCAGTAAATCCCGCTATTTTTTCCTTGGAAAGGGGTAGGCATATATGGATTAGTATTAAATCGTATGAGGTGAACTATTCTAATGATTTTGGCGAAACATTCAGTCCATTTTACAATCCGCGAGATGTGCCGATGCGTACCATGTCATTCGTAAATCCTTCAACCTGCATCATCGCCGGAAATGACGGCGTTTCGGCAATTAGCACCGACAGTGCAAAAACTTTTTCCTATACCCGTAACGATTCGATTGGTGTGTACGAAAAAATAGATTTCGTTTCTTCGGGGATCGGCTATGCGTACGCTGACGGTAAGCTTCTGAAAACGGAGGATGGGGGCGCGCATTGGAGAACGCTCATAGATTCGGTAAGTTTTAAGGCATTAGAAACATTTGGGAACGATACGGTAGTTTTCTGTAGTGGCCGTTCGGTATACGTCTCCTTCGATCACGGAGAGACATTTGTATCCAATTCATACGAACCAATTCTTAGCTATGCCGGGGGGGTCTCCATAGTCCGTCCATCGCTAATCTACGCAGCTCATTATGAAGATTTCATTATGTCGGATGATTTTGGGGCAACGTGGCGTAATCGTGGTCCCCTGCCAATGGGCATAGAGTTCGACGAGGGAGGCTTACTGCAGTTTGTCGATAGTGTAACGGGATTTTTGGCGGACCGATCCGATCATTATAGAACGAATGATGGTGGTCTCAGTTGGGAAACTATCGGTATCTCCAGTGGACGTGCTTCAATTGAGATGATAAGTGAGCAAAGCGGACTGCTCTTTTGTTCGAGCAGGCGCACCTATTATAGAACCACCGATTCCGGAATAACGTGGAAAAAGCGAAAGTGCGATATGGAATATCTAAGCCCATATTCATTTAAGATGCTGACACCCGATTTTGGGTTTGGTATTTTTGATGGAGTTAATTTCATGTACTATCGCCGCTCATTGGCGGCGGAAAGTTCATCGCTCCAGGATCTGTATTTCCTTTCGGACACAATCACCGTTCCTTACACGGCAATAGGGATAGACTCCGTTGTCTATTCATTGGTGGGCGCCCCAAACGATTCTCTTTTTCCTCTCGATACATTTGAATGCGACGATGAACACCAAAAAGTGATTGCTGTCCGTACGGGTGAGTATAAGGTGCGTGTAGCCGATATTGATGATCCGGCATATTACCAAGAAACAAAAGTATTTACCATAAGAGGAAACTCGCCGCCGTCATGGAGCTTGGGAGCACTTACTGATTCGGTGTATTTCTTTCAGGATAGTCAAAATATTGTAATCACATTGGACAGTGCGGCGATCGATCCCGATGATGATTCGATATTCTACACCATAGAAGACACTCTCTCCTTTGCCTCTTTGCGAAACGACAGTCTTGTGGTCGCAACCGATGCTGTCATGATCGAGGATTCCATAGAAATTCGGGCTTCCGATTCTTATGGCTTGTATTCGTCAAAGATGCTATACTTCCGCCATATTTCTTTGCATGCACGGACCGATGAAGGATCATTGAGAAGGCAAACACTTTCCGCCCGCTGGAATAGCAACGGGAAAATCATTGCGCTTACCATTCCGATGCCGAAAAAGAATGTGATAACGTTGGATGTTTTCACTGTCACCGGGAGAAAATGCTTCTCCTACAGCCGCATGCTTAATCGAGGGAACCATTGTATTCATGTACCGGTATCCCTTTCCGCCGGAAAGTACTTTGTGAGTATGGATAATGGGCAATCACAAAAAAGAGAAACCATGCTTATTTTGAAGTAGCGTTTCGGCTGCATAATCTTGCCGGGTTCGACACCCGAAAATTGTTTTGTCCGACACCCGATTATCGCGGCGTTCGGCACCCCAGGATCGCCTGATTCGGTACTTTTTTAGCGATTTGCGATATTGGGGTGTCGAACCCGACGATATTGTTATCCACAATTGGCGAAGCGACGCTGATACCACCCTCAATCAGGCATTTTATCTTGTTCCACTATGGTTTTACCTGAAGCAGGAGAAAAAAATGCCGGAAAGGAAGAGTATGCGTCGCATAAAAGATTGTCTTCGTCTCTATTACAAGAACAAACTGAACAAGTCCGCAGTTGCCGGAGCGCTACACTTGGCGCGGTCTACGGTAGGCGATTACCTGCAACGACCTGATAGCAGAGTGTCAACAGTACTGCAGTTGACTGCAAAGAGGGGGGCGAACTGGTATGCAGAGCTTATCCGTTCCGCTTCCGTGAAAAGCTTAAACCGCTGAGAATCGCCGGCTCATCATCGGATATGTTTTTTACTATCTGATTTTCTTGAATCATTCGCGGTCTTTTTCCTTTTCCCTCGCCCGACACGATATGCATTGTCAGCAGGATTTCGAAACAAATAGCCGGAATTCCGAAAGATTATCGTTTCCGAATAAGGTAATTTGATAAGAAACTATTGCTCAAACGGATCGGGAGGTTTTTGTGACATCACCAAAAAAAGCTGGGTTCGGTGCGTATGCATTTGCGCCACTGATGGTTATTATCGGTTTTGGGGTTGTATCGCTCGTATTTGCGTTTATTCTCAAAGAAACATCACCGATTCCGGTATTTGTAGCTTTTGCCGTTGTCATGGCGGTTGGCATGTCGCTTCAGTCACACCTTCCACCAAAAGGAAAAATGGCGGCTCGGTTGGTATCCATGTTTTTTATCGGATTGGTTTTGATGGTATTAGCCGGAATTTTGGGACGAAGCAATTTACAGATAGAGGGGTTTTTCTTTTACTTGTATTCGGGAGTATTCGGCGGTGCAATCGTGCATTTCGGTATCGCCAAGATTGCCGGTCCAATCGTGTTTGGCAGAAATTGGTGCGGATGGGGATGCTGGACCGCAATGATTCTGGATCTGCTGCCGTATAAAAAAAATCTCTCCCGTAAAAAGGGTCCGGTCTCCTACATACGATATGTTCTGCTTTTCGTCACCATTTTACTTACGGCAACGCTCTTTTTCGGCATGAAATATACAATCATCGCAACCAATCCGGAAGCGGCCGAAAGCGGTGTGGGAACGATAACCGAGATGCTCTGGTTTGTAGTTGGTAACGCCGTGTATTATCTTGCCGGCATATCTCTGGCGATAGCACTCAAAGACAATCGCGCCTTCTGCAAGTACGTTTGCCCGGTGAGCGTCCTTTTCAAGACTGCCAATCGATTTTCGCTTTTGCGGATCAAGGGCGACCGTACCCGGTGCACTTCATGCAACAGTTGTGTGGAGGCATGTCCCATGGATGTTAATATTCCCAAATACATTCACGGCAACCAACGGGTGGCCTCCACCGAGTGCATTTTATGCCTTAAATGCATTCCCGCCTGCCCCCTGGCGGCACTAAAAGCCTCGGTAGGATTTGACATGGCACACAAGGACTATTTGCGTTAAGTGCCGCTTTTGCGGTACTCGAAGTGCCCAATACCGCTTCGTTCGACAAAGCATTCGAATCATAGCACCCAGAATAAGTGCCATAGTAATCGGACTGACGTATATTTTAGCATGACGGTACGCCGGGCAAGATGACCGCTAATCTCGTTAGTGTGCCCCTAAACCGTAGTATATATCGGGGTTACTGATTGTGGTGCACCGTAGAACCCGCCTTTGCATATAATGGATTTTGGTCGTATCGTACTGATTGAACATCACTCTTATAACGGTTTTCCCCGCATTCGATGAACCAATACCTCGAACAGATTGTCGCGGAAAAACAGTTTGCACGCCGAGGCGCGATCACCCATACGATTGCATTAGCCGAGAAGGTGCTTGCAGACGCACAACGCCTTGCCTCATCGGCCGATTCCAATAGCCTTTTTAGAGAACGGTATGTTCATTCGAGATGGTCATCAAACGATGCGATTAGAAACACGGCGGTGCTGGTTT
>WJJU01000631.1 GCA_014729595.1 Chitinivibrionales bacterium | reverse complement strand
TGGAAAGTGTGAACATCGCGGAATTTTTCGATGAGCAAATCGATGACAAGACGGCCGGCGAGCTAAGCCGTCCCGCCGGAATAAGGCAAATTGTCTCGTACCCAATCATGCTCAACGATGCAATTAAAGGGGCGGTGGTGCTGTTCAGAGGCAATCGTACCGACAGTCTGGATCTTTATGCGGTTTTCGCCACCCAATGCGCATTCGCGCTTATGACTTCGACACATATCAGAGAACTTGAGGAAAAGCGCAGGCTCGAAGAGATGCTTCACTACTCACAAAAGATGGACGCCGTCGGGCGTCTGGCGGGGGGCATGGCTCATGATTTTAATAATATGCTCTCCGGCATCAGCGGTTATGCGACAATTATCAAGAGATCATACGGCGAAAAAGAGCCCAAACTCAAAGGATATGTGGATACGATCCTCAATGCCGCCGATCGAGCCGCCGATCTAATCGGCAAGCTCCTGGCCTTCGCACGAAAGGGCAAGTACCAAATGGTTTCGGTCGACGTGCACAAGGCTATCGAAGCGGTTATAGGGCTGCTCGACCGTACGATTGACAAACGCATACGAATTGTCAGAAAACTCAAAGCTAAACCAAGCACTGTCCTGGGTGACCCGACACAAATCGAAAACATCTTCCTTAATCTGGCGGTTAATGCGCGCGACGCCATGGCTCGAGGGGGAACACTCACATTCGCGACATCCATCACATCGATAGATAAAAGCGATACACGGGTGGCGGAGTACAACACCGAGGCGGGTGATTACATGGTCGTTTCCGTTAGTGACACGGGGAGCGGCATGAATAGTGATACGCTGAGTCACATGTTCGAACCTTTCTTTACGACCAAAGAGGTGGGGAAAGGAACGGGGCTTGGATTGGCAAGCGTGTACGGTATCGTGAAGAACCACGGCGGTCATGTCGCCGTGGAAAGTGTCGTTGGGGTCGGCACCACGTTCGATGTTTATATTCCTCTTCTTAGTCCCGGAGAAGCCCCCACGGACAACTTGGTGAAACCACGTACCGACATAATCCGCGGAAACGGCCATATCGTCGTAATCGAAGATGAAGAAATCGTGCGCAAACTATGCCAAGAGATTCTCCCCGAATACGGCTATACCGTCACGATACTCGAAAACGGAATTGAAGGTGTAAACTATTACCTCGAGCACTGGAGAGAGGTCGATGCGGTACTCGTCGATATGATCATGCCGGGAATGAACGGCGCCGAGTGCATAAGCGCCTTGAGAAAGACAAACCCCGAAGTCAAGGTAATCGTCATGACCGGTTTTGACTTTACCGAGAAAACAACGGCCATACTCTCGAGCGGTATCGACGCCTTCCTTCAAAAGCCTTTTCGTGAGACCACCCTTCTCAAGACAATCGCCGATGTTCTTGCGGGAAAGTCATTAGGCTTTGATCAGGCGCAAGAATAAGATCTCCCTCAAAATGTACGTATTTCCCGCGCCAACCGCTCCGCAATTTCTTTTGCACCGCATTTCACCCCCAACTCCTCGAGTGTGGTGCAGAAGAGCCGATGGCTTCGGCCGCATCGATAGTCGGGCTCTCGCGGAGGATGCTCGAGATAGCGATCCAACAGCGCGAGATCATTATTGACCATAAGTGAAGCCTGGTAAAAGAACAGGGCCGGTTTCCGGGACAGATAGAGCGAACTGCCGAGAATTTTGCGGCCGTCAACCGCCAAATCGCTCAGACCCCGCTCTTCCACCGCCGTCGGCAGCAGAGCATTAAGCGTGGCGATAATCGGCGCATGGATACGCGAAAACAATGCGTGAACGTCTTCCCCCTTACCGCGACATCCTACGACGACAATCACGACCGTGCCGGGGGACAACACCACGGTTCCACCACCACCGCGCCTAGGCACGACCCTAACCCCGTCACGCTTGCATTGTTTAAGACGTATCTCCACTTCGGGATTGCAGGCGGGGCCATGTACCACCTCAACCGTGTCTTGGGCATAGGCATACACCGACGGCGGCGTTCTGATCGCTCCATGCATGAAAAACGCATCATTTTTGCGAAGCGGCGCGGGAAGCCGCGGGACGGCACACTTGGACTTCCGTGGCGCACCCATCAATAACGCCCCCTCAGTTGCCGGCCGCGATACTCTTTGACTGGCGGACGGACGATCAATTCACCCAAAGATTCATCTTGCATACTTGACCCTTCCACCTCTTTTGCCCTCCGTCGCGAAATAGTCACATCGCTTCGGCAACGGTAATTGATAACTCTGCAATCTCGCCCGGAGTCCCACCCTGGGCCTTCAACCCGTCCCCGTTTCACGTCGCGGGAATTAACCTCTCCCAAAAAGATTGGCCACATCTACCGATTAGCCGTCATTATGGCCGGACTAATAATTGGCCGAGCCCCAGGGCTTCAGTAGTATTTCTTGCGCCTTTTCGGTCCAACAAATTGCCTCGAAAAGACCGATTCACCCACTATAAGGAAATACGGCGCTTTTCTTAGGATAACATTCCAAAATAGTTATAAATTGATTTGCCGGCCAACGTCGCCCACTACCACTGAAATGTGAGCGCGAGTATCAACGATATGCGGTTTACCGGACCGTCCACGAGAATGTGGTCCCCCCACAGACCTCGTGTCTTAGTTGTTCCGCATATACCGGTAAGCGTCGGAGAAGTAATTGCAATGCACGATAAAGACGGCCGGTTGCCTCGCGCCCTCGGTGGTGGTTGAAACTCTCGAAGTCGCCGAGCGGATACGAAGGTATTCTTCGTTCGCTCACACCATCCTCGTGTGGCTCTTTTGGGCCGGCGGCGCGAGCATGCTTCGGGCGGTCCATCGTGGACCGGCGCGCTCTTCGACCGTCATGGCCTTGGAATCCCCGCCCCCTCACGCTTGAATACCGCGGAACTTTTGCAACGATAGGGTTCAGTTTAAAGTGCCAAAGTAGAGTTCGAAGGGACTTGCCTTCAGAAATTCAGGTTACCGCGTTTCGATGTAAAAGGAATGGACGAGACCGGTGGTGGCACGTTTCCAGTCATGCGCCACAATCCGCCAATAATAACGGTTATCCGGTGTCAACCCCTCCACAATCAAGGTTGTATCTGAAGTCCGGGCAAATGTATCACTCGGATTACTCGTCGTATCTATGTAAACATCATACCACAACGAGTCGTGATCCCCGTCACTTCCCCGCCAACTGAGTGTCACCGACGAATCGGGAGTTGAAATGGTATCGAGCGGGGCCACGGCTACGGGTGTATCGGGCGGAACACCGTAGTATAGCGGCGTGATGAGCGTATCACAGTACCCGCCACCGTCACGAAGCACGGCGCTCAACGTATCGAAGCCGTCGAACGCGGTTGGGTCCACCACGATTTCGTATGAATCCACGACAGCCGAATCAAAACTCGCCACCACCGCACTACGCGCCTGTCGAACAACGAACGAGTGGCGCTCGGTAAGCCTGCTGTCCTCGTCGACGAAGACAAAAACCAGTGTATCCAAGCCTTTGCCCGCATTGAAATCGATAGTACCATCGGCCAGTGTGTCCGCATCATGCTGAAGCGTGATCACTCCCGGTCTGTTGGGTGGAACAACGAGGATTCGCGGATAAATCGTGTCACGGCTGGGGAAATAATCCTCCACAACCACGACCATCTGGTGATAACCCGTATCCGCCTTGGTGGGGACCCAAATAACGACATCGTCTTGCAAAGTTACCGGCGGCGGTTCCTTTCCTACAAAGCGTGCCGAATAGGTATACGGCGCGATTCCCGTCCCGGGGCTGACCGCGAGCGTAACGCGCATGGTATCACGATCCGCTTCGAGAAATGGGGCAAAATCCTCCGCACGGGTCTGAAAGCGCACCGGCTCGGGCGGCATGTCCCACGGTGGATAGACATGAAGCGTGTACCGCTCATATACGGGCTGATAGCCGTCCCACACCCGAATAGTCACCGTATGCGAACCGGTATCTTCGAGAATCGGCACCCAGGTGATTGTCCCCTCCTCCGTGACCGTCAACCCCGCCGGTCCCTCCGCCTTATCGAAAAAGACGGTATCACCGTCAGGATCACCGGCCCGAATCGTATCGCGATACAGCGTTTCGGCGCTCAGCAAAGCGGAAGCGGGGGCTTGCTCGATCAATGGAAGCCTGTTGAGGAACATCACCACCGTCTTTTGCACCCGGTTTCCCGCCGGATCGACGGCTTTCACGATAATCTCATTGCCGGTGGGTCGGTGTTGCAGAAGTATTGTGTCGTGATAGGCAATGCCGGTCGGCGACGTCCGGGTAACCGGTTTGTCGTTAATCGTCAAGCTGTCTATTCCAGTCTCTTGATCGACGGCACGAATTTCCATGCCTACCAAGGAAGAGGCAGTGTAGAGTCCATGTGCGGGTTTGCCGTTGGCGGTAATCCGAATAATGCGGGGCGGAATCGTATCGAACATGGTTGAGTCGCGATAGACGATAAATTCGGCCCTGTCGACCATGTTGCCGCTGCGAAAATCGAATGCGGTAATACGGATTTGATTCGTGCCGCGCCGAAGCGGCGGGTTCCACGCCCAATCGGTACGGTCCTCTCTGATGTTTATCGGTTCTCCATGCGTGTTGTCGTTGGCCTCGGCTATCAGAACGATACTTAATGTGTCAAGTGCATAATTTTCAACCGTTCCAAATATGTGATACGTATCGGCGCTCGTCGCGGTCGTATCGTTTTCGGGGCTCTCAACCACGATTCGCGCGGGTTTCGTGCCCGCAATCGTATCGGAGTGTATGACCCAAAAAGTCTTGGACGTTTTATTGCCGAACTGGTAGCAGTCCATGGCAAAGACATCCAAACGAAGTGGATTATCGCCGTCATGCTTTTCCATTTCGTCGAATAGCTTATAGTATACGTGATTTTCTCTCCGGTCAAAAGCGCCGCCGTTCACCGAAGCGGAATCGACCCATTCATCACCTCGGTCCACAATCATCACCTTGAATGTTATCCATGAATCACCGATTACAATGGTATCCTTTCCAACAAAACCCTCATTAACGCAAACAACCTCCGGAGAGACGGTATCCATAAGAGCGAATGTGAAATCGGCGGCCGGGCTTACATAATCGCCGTCGGACACCCGGAGAGCGCCGGTTCCCGACAACAGCGGTACGGACATACGAACGCGGGTACTGCAGCTTTGGGAGACAAACCGTGTACCTTCGCCGAATCGCCAATAGTAGACTGCGTCACGATCGCCGACCGGGGGCGTTCGAAGGGTAACCGAATCTCCGACGTGAACGTGCACCGGTTCCTGTCGCAGCGGAGATTGCGCATAAACCGCGAGAGTATCCCGGTCGACAAGTCCGTTTGTTTTCGATACCGATAGTATTACCCTATGCCGACCGGTATCGTGATACGAAATCAAGAAAAGAAAAGGTTCCATAGCGAAAGAAGAAAAGGATATGGTCGTATCGTCATTCGCCCAAAGACGATTATGTTGCGTTTCCAGCGTGAAACTCTCAACCAATTCTTTGACGGTGACTACGACCTGAAGCGTTTCGGTTTGGAACACCTCCACCGTGTCACCGTGGTCAAGACTCCGAGACGTAAACACAACGTCGGCGTTGGCATAGTCCGCGAACGGATTGTATCGGTCCGTACACGAAAGCAGGCAAAGAACCGGAATACCCAAAAAAAATACCGAGTACTTCAACCGCTCACGCCAACAAGAGCCGATACGGCCTGGTGTGAAAAACCGCGACTTGTTTACTTCTAAAAAGTGAATGTCCATGCAAATCCCAATGCCCCCACCGTCAAAAGCCCCCAGCCAACCAGCATCCCGCCGCGACTCCCGTCCACCTTGTCGCGCGCACGCTCCCAGTCGCCGCTCGAGTTGGCAGCCAGATTTTGACGGTCGACGCCGCTTAATGACCGAAGTTCATCGCGTGATTCACCGTATCCGGCGGAGTATAGGATTCCCATCACGCACCCTCCGGCGCAGAGAGCGAGCCCGCCATACCGCAGAATACTCCTTCGCCGCGCCAAGGGATCCCGCAGAATGTCCCTCGGGACCCCTACTACCGAAGGATCGTCTACCGAAATCGCATAACGATAGTATTGATCGCGCACCTCGTGTACTTCACCCTCTATCGTCAAGTTTTCATTTCCGTTTTGAACGAAAAGACAGGGATCGATTCGAATAAAGCGAGTATCCGATATGATACCGTCGACCGAATACATGACCGCACAGTAGCGCAGCGAAGAGCCGACGGCGTCGGCATGAATGCGTACCCCGTTCCAATCATACGGCGCGGCGTCCGGTCCCTCGACGGGGTTGTAATCCCGATCATGCTCGGAGGTAAACACGATCGGTTCTTCCTTGGCTCCCTTGGCCTCCAGGCGCCCCAATACGTGCAGACCGGTAAAATTCTTAAAAAGAAAAACCGTTCCGGCCTGAATCCGTACCGTCGTCCCCCGCGGCACGAATATATCGCCGACCACCAAGTACGGAGTCGAGCGTGCCAAGACTACGCCGGGTAGATTTCCGGCCAGCGTATCGAACGTTATCGGAGCGGCATCGGCCTTTTCGCCTGCTTTCACTCCCCCATCCTCGGCAAGAACCACCACGATCGAAAGCATGGTTGCAGCCATGCAAAGGAATGCCGACCGACGTAGCATCCACGCCATTCGCCGCACCGGGATCCGCCTGTCCGAACCTTGCGCCATGCCGCCCCACCGGGCCACGCAATCCGCCGGGTGAATATCGCCCGCCCCTAATTGTATCGGGCTCAATGCCGCCCGCAGCCTTTGTCGCGCCATGATTTCGCCCCTTTTCGCATCATACCGTTCGGAAAAGTTGAACGGGGATTGGGGACCGATTCTCGCGGTTTCGCATTCCACGCGCCACTCACATTTTGCTGATACGTCGTATCTCGCGGTCCGCTTTTTTATAGTAGCGGTGTTCCGGCGAAGTTCGCATCAGCGATTTCAGATTATACCATGCCGCCATTGCGGCTTTCCTGGTCTTCGGGCCGGGTTCCTCGTCAAAATGCGCGCTCGCGCATATAGCCAGTGAGTACAAGAGCTTGGGCCGAAAGACCCGCCGCACCATGAATCGAACCGGTGAACGCCCCGCCTTGTCAAGGTAGGATCGCGCCTCGTCGAGGTCGCCCTCGTGATAAAAAAGCTCGGCTTTCGCCAGATAAAACTCGCCGTCGTTAATCTCGTTGTCCAGGAGTAGCTTGCGCGCTTGTTCCCGCTCTCCAACACCCCGCAGCGCACGCAATCGGTAAATGACCGCCTTGTCGGTTTGCGCCTGCCGACCGGATAAATGCTCGGCGACGGCCAAAGCATCGCGGTACGATTCCGCCTCTATCTCGGCGGAAAATATGCTCATAACGTCCGAAGTTCGATAATGAGCCCGAAGTCTACTCAGCAGAGTAGGCTTCGGCGGCGGTTTCGGCTCAGGTTCCTCGGCGATCGGCGTCGGCGGGTTGGTCGGTAGTCG
>WJJU01000630.1 GCA_014729595.1 Chitinivibrionales bacterium | reverse complement strand
GGGCGCTAAAAGCTCGGGTTTCATGAAATCACACAAGATTGCTGAGGTTTGGAACCGCTGAAGTAGAAAAAAACGGTGTTGAAAAATATATTTAGCATGTCGAGCGCCTCGGTACGGTGATTTCAGGAGTTCATTCCCCCGGCCAATAGAGTTCCGTCTCGATAAAAACTCGCAAATGGCGCGAGAGGTTCCCGGTTTCCGCAAGGTCCGACGACGTAGGAATAGCGTGGACCATGCCAAAGAGGTGCAACGCCGCGTGAAGCAAGGAGAGCCGGTGAATTGGAAAATTTGCAGGCGAGGCGGAGCACTTTGAATCCGAAGTAGAAAGGTATCCTGATGAGTCTGTTGTTTCGCATTGTCTTTTTTCTGCTTCAAGCCGGAGCGGTTTTTGTACCCGAAGAAGAGTACAACGAAAAGGTGCGGTCGATTCAGACCCTGGATGAAAAAAACGAGGGGTTTGACCTCAATGGATGGGAATACCATCATCTCATAGAACCCGCGAGTGGCTTTGTTCACCGTTACTATCGCCACCAATCGAAAGAACCCGACGCCCCGGTTATGCTTTTCTTTCACGGGATGAATCTTGATGGTCGGACCTTTTTGTATTTGGATGAGCTTGCCGAAAAATGGGAACTGATCGCCTATGATCTTCCCGAGACTACCCTTCGCTATACCGGCCATTACGATGACTTTATGGATATCACCAACGAGTTTATCGACTTGCTCGATCGTGAGATATGCATGGTGTGCGGGGTTTCGTTTGGCGGGGGGATAGCCGTACGGCTTGCAGCTTCGCGAAAGGACCTGGACATAAAACACCTCATTCTTATATCTACCATGCCGTCGAGCGTAACCGAAAAAGAACGCAATCGTAACCACTCCGTGGCGGCTTGGCTCCGGACGATTCCGGATTATAAGCTTTATTGGCTTATGGAGACGCTGACCGGCCTTGCTAAAAGAAATTTTGAGGATTCCAAGGAGAAACGCCGAGACGTTGCGGAGGTTATGCGCATGAAACACATGGATTTTTATCGACAGATAAGCGAAAGTATATGGCGGTACAGTGGAGGTGCGTATGCGCGCCAAGTCAAATGCCCGACGCTCATACTGGTGGGTACGGATGATCAAGTCGTTAAGCCCGATGCGGCTCGGGAGTACCTGCGCTTTATTCCTCACGCTCGATTCGAGACAATCGAAGACGGCACGCATGCGATGACTTATCAGCGCGGTGAAGAGATCGCCGAACGAATTTTCGGGTTTTGCACCGAGACGCACGAAAAGCCCCTGCATCCGGCTCATTCCAAGGCTCCATAAGCAAGTTTCCATTGCCGGCTTCATACCGGTTGGCCTTGTAGGCGTGTTATAGAAGGTGAGTGGTACGGTGGTTGCACTCTTACTTGTGAGAGAGAAAATCGTCGGTGTGCTATGCCGCCCATGCCCCAACGGTGGCTCGGCCAACGGCGGCGTGGACACTATATGTGGAGGTTTGGCATGCAGAAAACGCGCGAAACACGTGAACAAAGGCGGGAACGAAGGCCGACGGGTACCGAACGGGGGCGTCGGCGTGGGCGATACGCGGAGCGACCGCGGAATATTCCCGCAAAAGGATGGAAAGAAATTGTAAAACGTGTTGTTAATGAGGTAGGCGAAGACCATATCGGCATTATTGCCGCCGGGGTTGGCTTTTTTTCTTTTTTGGCTATTTTTCCGGCCATTGCGGCGGTTATTTCGATCTATGGCCTTGTAGTTGATCCGCAAACCGTCCAGCAACAGCTATCACAAATCACCGGCACCTTGCCTCCGGGGGCAAGCCAGGCGATTGGGGGGCAACTCTCGCAGATCGCGGCAGGCGCCGGCGGCGCGCTGGGCTGGGGGCTAGCCCTAAGCACCCTGCTGGCTCTTTGGAGCGCCAACAAGGGCATGAAAGCTCTCTTTCAGGGAGTGAATATTGTCTATGATGAAAAAAGCACCCGCGGTTTCATTAAAGAGAACGCTTTGACCCTGCTGTTTACGCTGGGGGCGGTAATATTGACTATTATCAGTATGGTCATGGTCGTTGCAGTGCCGGCGGCGGTCGGTAGGCTCGGGCTCCCCGGTTTAGCTCAGACGGCGATCAGGTGGCTGCGGTGGCCGGTGCTGGCGGTTCTTGCCGTCTTTGCATTGGGGTTGGTCTACCGCTTTGCGCCCGTTCGCGAAAACCCTCGATGGCGCTGGGTGAGCTGGGGGGCGGGTATTGCAACCGTCCTGTGGCTTGTGGCATCGTGGGCTTTTTCGTTTTATGTGTCCAATTTCAGTAATTACAACCAAACCTATGGATCGCTTGCCGCCGTAGTAATTCTGCTTTTGTGGCTCATGCTTACCAGCTTCATCGTTCTCTTAGGCGCGGAAATAAACGCTCAAATGGAAGGGCAAACCGAACGTGATACGACTACCGGTCCCGAAAAGCCGATGGGGGAGCGTGGGGCTTACCATGCGGACAAGGTAGGGGAGTAGAATTGCCATGAACGGCAAACCGTCTATCAAACACAGCGCATATCCATCTTAGAGCCGCTTTCGGAATGAGCTACGGCGGGGGAGGCCGAGCGATTAGCCCTGGATGTGATCCCGCAAAGCGGAAGCGGAGGCATATCTTCGGAGATATGGTGAGGAGGCGCGACGAAACAGACTGGGTCATCGCCGTCGCCCTGAGCAGCGGCGCATTGTGAAAGCGGCTCTTAGGCATACGCGCGATTCGCCGCACTCAGGAGTGCACTCGCCGAAGCCGCGGCGATGTCCGAATCAATTCCGACACCAAAAAACCGGTTGCCGTCGTTGCGCTCGAGTTGAATATAGGCCACGGCTGTCGCGTCGGCCCCCTCACCCATTGCATGTTCATCGTAGGCGGTCACCTTGAATTTCAATCCGCGTTTCAGAAGCCCGCGCGACAGTGCATCGATTACCCCGTTACCAGTGCTTTCGATCACCTCTGATCGCCCGTTACCGGTAACTGTTGCAACAACGCGGGTTGTATGTGCACTGTCGTGAGAAGAGCGCATGTCGACGAGGTGCAGAGCATTTTTGTGGTTTAAGTACTCCTGCTCGAATACTTGCCAAATTTCTCCGGGACTCAGTTCTCGGCCTTCCGCGTCGGACACACGCTGGATCGCGGCGCCTACTTCCGGTTGCATCGCCTTAGGAAGAAATAACCCAAAATCGCGTTCCAGGACATGCGTTACACCTCCTTTGCCGGACTGACTGTTAATACGGATTACCGATTCGTACGTTCGTCCAATATCCTCCGGGTCGATCGGCAAATAGGGGACATCCCATGTGCCGCCGCTTTTCTTGTACTCTTTGAGCCCCTTATTGATCGCATCCTGGTGCGAACCCGAAAATGCGGTGAATACCAGTTTCCCGGCATACGGATGTCGCGGTCCGACGTTCATGGTTGTGCTTTGCTCATACATCGCGGCTATCTCATCGATCGCGTCGATACGCACCCGAGGGTCGATACCTTGAGAGTAGAGATTCAGCGCCATGGTGACCAGATCGCAATTACCCGTGCGTTCGCCGTTGCCGAAAAGCGTACCCTCGACCCGTTCCGCTCCCGCAAGCAGCGCCAGTTCCGCCGCGGCAACGGCGCCGCCGCGGTCGTTGTGCGTATGCACACTAAGAATTACACTGCCCCTTTTGACAATATTGCGGCTCATCCATTCGATTTGGTCGGCGTATACATTGGGCGTGCTCGCCTCCACGGTCGAAGGAAGATTGAGGATCATCTTGCGCTTCGGCGTCGGCTCCCATGTCTCGATCACCGCATTGCAAATGTCACGTGCAAACGACGGTTCGGTCAGGCTGAAGCTTTCGGGGGAGTATTCGAATACGATTCGGTCTTCTCCGGCCGCCCGAGCGTGCTCCTTGACAAACAGCGTTCCCTTAACGGCGATTTCGATAATTTCTTGCATGCTTTTGCCGAACACTACGCGGCGCTGCGCCGGCGAAGTGGAGTTATACAAGTGTACGACGGCGCGTGGTACGCCCGCCAACGCCTCAAAGGTTCTTTCGATCAAATGCTCCCGAGCTTGGGTCAGGACCTGTAATGCCACGCCCTCGGGAATTCGCTCCTCTTCTATGAGCGAACGTGTAAAATCAAAATCCACCTTCGACGCCGAAGGGAACGCTATTTCGATATCCTGGAATCCCATTTGGACCAAAAAATCGAAAAACGTGCGCTTTTGATCGATACTCATCGGC
>WJJU01000629.1 GCA_014729595.1 Chitinivibrionales bacterium | reverse complement strand
GTACATCACTTCGACCGTTTGCCTGCCATATGCAGGTGATGCCCGGCGGGACGCTGAGCCTTCTACGAAATCGGTCGTTGTCAAAGCCCTTGTAGTCACGAAGAGGCAGCGGGCGAGGTCCGACCAAGCTCATATCGCCTTTTAGTACATTTATCAACTGCGGCAATTCATCCAGGCTTGTTTTCCGCAACCAGCGTCCTACCGGTGTCACTCTGGGGTCATTACGAATTTTGAAGACGGGGCCCGAGGCTTCATTAAGCTTTTCGAGATCATTCTGCATTCGTTCGGCATGCGGCACCATAGTCCGAAACTTGTACATCTCGAATACCCGCTTGTTGAGACCTATCCGTTTTTGGGCATAGATGATTGGCCCTTTGGAGGTGAGTTTAATCACCAGCGCGACAACCAACATTATGGGCGCAAACGCGGCCAATAATATCGCCGATGATACTATGTCCAAGCCACGCTTGACCGCCAGCCCCCAACTACCCATACTCCCGACTACATGGTAGATAATATCGGTGTCACCGATATTATCCGTTCCTTGCCGTCCTACCGAACAATCAAAAAAATTAGTCGTATAGTGAACCGCTACTCCATGCTCGGAGCAAGCACCCAAGAGCTTATCGATCCAATGATAGTGGGATTTGATAGGAAGTGCGATGAATACTTCATCAACCACATTATGACGAAGGTATTCGAAGACGCCGTTGAGTGATGCTACGATACGAAAACGATCATCCGTATCACCCGGCTGCTCACCATGCCATGAATCGTCGACAAACCCTACCAATCGATATCCAAGTTCACGTTCTTTCAAAATTGTCCGCGCAAAACGACGTGCTCGTTCATTCGTGCCGACAACCAGTAAAAATCGAATATTTCTATTATGAAGGCGCAGGAATCTGAGTCCAATTCGTAGTACCACCCGTATGCCAAGCATGACCACAATGGTAAGGAGCCAGAAAGAAAGCAAAAAACGGAGTGAAGCGGGTATTCGCGAATAGAACATGGTCGCCAATGCATATACCAACAAACATACAACCGAAGCCTTTATAATGTCTTTGGCTTCCGCCTTTAATGAACTGAATCGACGGTTATGGTAGAGTCCGAACGCAACAAAGATAAAATGCCAGACCAGAGAAAGCATGAATATCCACAAAACATCGATTACTTCCACCGATGCGGCCGGCATTATTCCACCCGACAATAAATTGCCCTCTCCCCAATCGAAGGTAAGAGCACCCATAAAACAAGCGAAAATAGCGGCAATATCCCCTAGTTTGAAAAGCTCCCAAAGCGTTCGACGGCCGATCTTTTTCATTCCCTTACGCGCCCCTTTCCATGGGCCAACTGCCATGGTTTTCGCCTAAATTGCAACATTTATTACTTCGTATGATGCCCATACAAAATATCGGTTATAAAGGTTAGCTCACCATTAGGAATTTGTTACAATCACATAACCGCCGCATGCCATTATGCTCTCAAGCTTGCCACTATCTCTTCCGTGTGCTCTCGTTATCGATTCAAACCGGCCTAGGTATGGCTTGAGGGCTATCCAATAGGATTTATTCTCATTGTGTCATTTTAGATTCTTACCAAGAAAATGCCGGACAAACCAAGAAGGGTACTCGGTATTGTCGCTACCGACCGACTCGGTAACAATATAGGTATGATCTGAACGGCTGAAATCAGAACTGGTAAACACAACCTCACCCCAGGTGTCTTCGGAAATCGTTACCTGTTCGCCCGACACCCGCCCGATAAGAATGAGGCGGCTCTCAGTCAATAAATCGGTATCAATCCTGTATTTTGATTTTGCTTGGTCCCATTGCTCTAAAAAGCAAGGGATGTATTTGCGATTATACTCTGCAAATTCTCCCATAAGCCATTGCGGGTATTCATAATTCGGACAACTGTCAATGGAATTATAATGCGTATGAACGGGATAGGCAGGATTCGAGGAACGGTATGTCGTACCGCTATCTTTTTTCTCGATCCAGACGGTATCCTGCGTCATTTGTCCGATGAGCACCAGCGCAGTGTCGGCTATGCTGTCCAAAATGACCCTCCGCCGTGCACCGCCGTTGGCTTCCCATGCGTCACGAAACCACGAAGCGAACGAGACCGCGGAATGACCATCGGTATAAAGTACAAATTCAGCCTGAGAGACCTCAAGATATACCATGTTGCGTGCTCCAACCTCGTTCACCCGAGCATCGAGCGCTTCTTTGTCCGCCGCCGATACTAACCCATCCGATTCGTACCACACGCTGTCGAATACCCAGATCCCATTGAGATCGCTCCCCCCCGACTTTCGTATAAATCCCACGTAAACAGGCACTTTTTGGCCGATGCTTCCCTCTGTGAATCCCGAATCCACGTCTATAACGCTGTCGGGCATTTCGACTGAATTTTTGTCGAATGACTCATAAATCGTCACGGAAGAAAAAGCAAGCGACAGATAGTCATCTTCTAATCGGTATGTGAAAGATTTAAGCGCCATATCCCGCACCAAAGAATCACCCAAGCATTCACAGGTCCTTTGCACAAGAAACAGGGTGTCGTCGTTTACGTAGAAATTCGACGAAGATACCGTAAGACTATCGGAGAATGATACCGTTTCTTCAACCAAATTTTCGGTGGGGAGATCCGATTCGCAGGCCAAAATACCCAAGCAGATCATGACAAAACAACAGGATAATCCCTTCAACACTTGCATCAATATCCTCCTTTTAAAACTCCCTTATCCTCGCCGTAACCGAGGCAAAGTGAATCACAATTCTTTCAAAAGCCTCTGATTGCGCCCTCTACAGGCAATCACCAAGGCATGCTGCAAAATTTGCGCAGAATAAATATGAAGTTCGGAGATTCGGATAATGTTAGCAAAGTGTTGGGGTTTCGCTAGTAATGGAGGGCTGGAACACAAATCCCGCAAATGCTTCGATTCTCAGAGTATCGATGAAAGGGAAATGCGCACGACAATGCCACGAAGCAGGGGATCGTTGTATTGGGTGCCCGGCGCCCTCTGCAGCAAATAGACGCGTTCGTACGGAAGGAGATCTTCGTCACAGTCGAAAAAGATCGAGTATTCAAAGGGCGGACCGTTGGCGTCCACCCAATCTTTTAGAGGCCATACATCGTAACCAGTGGGATCGTTTTCTACCGGTGCGCCACCAATGTGAGCGATGATAGCATTATTGTAGTGACCACCGGCGCTGTCGCGGCCTTTCCAACATTCGTCTTAGTCGAAAGCATCGTCGGCTACCTAAATGGCAACGGCGTGCTTTAGAATAATCGAGAGCTGTGCCGTCACCTACGCCGCCAAGGGTCAGAGCGTTTATGTAGTGTGATTAGCGGAGTCGGTTGATCGAGGTTTTCCGCAAAGTTCGGTTTCGATCGCGCTTTGCCTCCTAAGGCGGGAGTGTAGGCGAAGTTCCCGCGTGGGCCGAGGGGGCTCCGTGATAGCTGTCGGGTTACGAGTTCGGCCCGTACCGGCTGAGGATGAGGAGGCAGTGTTGTGTGATGCTTCCCGCATGCTTTCCGGCCAAGCCTGACGAACGGAACAGATATCTCCGGCAATGAGCCGGGTCTTTTTATACAGTTGAGAAAGGCATACAAGCCAGAATCGCTTGTATGCCTTTGTAGAGTCAAATCATGGTGAATCTCATTATATGTGAGAAATCCATGATAGCGGGTGGAGTTCCTTACGGAACAACCACTCTTGTCTTACCGGAAAGCGTTCCCGCAACCGTGGTAGTACCCCTAGGACCGACGGGGAACTCAAAAGAGAGTTCGTATGAACCACTAGGACCGAGGTCACGACCGTCGATCGGCAGGAAGTACATACGGCCACCGCCGGCCAAGTCACCCTGGAAACCATCGTTGGCCAGGATGGAGGAGAAGGCGGCTGAACGGTCGGCACCGTTGAGGTACACGTTGTAGCCGGGTTTGATTTCGAAGTTAGGTACTTTAACATGAATGATCAGCGGCGTGGTAGCCCAACCGCCACGGTGAATGACAGTACCCAGACCCGGGCTGACGGTCAGATACGGATCGATATCGGCCTTATCGAGAGCAGTCCACTTGTAGATCCAGTAGCTGTTCAAGTCTTCAGCATTGTCGAAGGCACCAACATAGTCGGTAACGTCGAACCAAGTATCGCCATTGTAGTCGGCCGCGGGAGCGGCGTTGGCGGGATCGAGCGCGGGGCTGCCGATTTTCGGACGAGGATCAAGCATGCGCTGGTTGATCTCGTTGCCTTGACCCCACAGCATAGGATCGTCGAACCGGTTACCCGGAGCAATGC
>WJJU01000628.1 GCA_014729595.1 Chitinivibrionales bacterium | reverse complement strand
TGGTGAGTAGATCGTAAAAGCGACGCATCGCATTGCCGATGCCTGACTTGCGCGTTTGTGAGAGAAACCGCAGATGCTCGGCCACACGGTTTATCAACCAATTGGGCGTAGAAGCGCCGGCCGTAACACCGATAGTACCGCACCCGGCCAACGTCTCCCATTCGATCTCTTGCTCGTTTTCGATGTGCAGAGTAATGGGAGCGTATTTTTGGCAGATATTGGCGAGGCGAAGCGTATTGGCGCTGTGTTTTCCGCCGACCACAATTATGGCATCTACCTTTGAAGCCAGTTCTCGCGTCTCTTTCTGACGCTTATTGGTCGCCGAGCAAATGGTCTTGCGAACAATCGCCTCACTCCCTTCATACCTCCGCTTTAGCCGAGCCGCGATCTCATCGAAAGTCTCTCGGTCAAACGTCGTTTGCGATACAAGGCATACCTTTTTGAAATCGGGCAAATTGTCGATGTCTTGAGGTGACTGCACGCGGTGCCCGGCGCTGCCCGCATACCCCATCAATCCAACCACTTCGGCATGCCCTTCATCACCGGCCACAACGATGGCATAGCCTTGCTCCCGATAGCGGGTGATTACCCTGTGAACAGTCGTCACCTTGGGGCAGGTACCATCGATAATCGGGTGGCCGAGATGCTCGTAGTACTCCCGCTTTTGCGGCGGTACACCATGTGCTCTAATCAGGATTCTTGCACTTGGCGAGGGTGAAGTCTTCTCATCCAAGGTCTCAACCCCTCGGTCGCGGAGCATGGCCACAGTCTGGCGATTATGGATAAGCGGACCCAAGGTAAAAATTTTTGTTGACCCGCCCGTAGAATGGTCGACCGCCAAATCCACGGCTCTCCGAACGCCCATACAAAAGCCGGCCGTTTCGGCAATAATAATACGCATACCGTTGTCTCTCCTCACCGAATACAGTATTCCGGTTGAGCCTCGTCTCGTATTCCATCGTAAGCGGAGCGGATGCCCCACGGTCCGTACAAATCGAAATGACAAACTACCAAAAATACATCGGAGCTGATTCTTTGGACGCATACGGAGATGTTCATCCGGTAACTGAGAACCGGTACTCGGTTCCAATCTTGGACATGCCACCCATCAGATATGCTCCGCGATTCGTTCACCCCTTCTCGCCTCAAGAGCGATGTGCGATTTTCTTACGCGGAACCGACTAGTTCAGGGCATAGTGTTCCCTTCGTGGGACTTCGAAAGTATACGTTGACCTCGATCGGCTATTCATCATATTCTCACTGGCTACAGATGATGTGTATCGTCGCAAAGCTATCGGCCGTTGCACTCGACAGCCTCCGCGAGCCATTTTCTTACCCATGCAAGAAGCGTTGACAGCATCCGGAATAACTAAAAGCTTCGGTACCCGGCCGGTTCTGAAAGGCTTGGATCTTACACTTGAGCCCGGAACAGTCTATGGCCTTGTCGGCCTCAACGGCGCCGGCAAAACCACACTGATCCGCTTGCTTCTGGGACTACTGTATCCCGATAGCGGATCGGTAACAATCCTTGATCGGCATCCCGGCCCTCAGACCTCCGATCTGTACCGCTCGATGGGCGTGGTATTAGAGCACGAAGGATTCGCCGGCAATTTATCCGTCGCCCAGAACCTCCGTTTTTATGCAAGAGCCAAAGGAATAGCAAAAACGGATTTCGAACGCTACTTCGAAAAGTACTGGGCACAAACCTCTATCGCCGACACATCCCGGAAGGCGAAGCACCTGTCGAGGGGCCAAAAAATGCAGTGCGCGCTGTGCCGGGCATTCCTTGGCGACCCTCGCGTATGCCTGTTCGACGAGCCCGTAGTTGCGTTGGATGTGACGGCGTATGATCATTTTTGCGGCATGATCCGGGAAGCGCGTGAACGCGGGGCGGCGATTCTTATCAGCTCGCACCAGCTCGAGGCGATCGAAGAACTCTGCGACAGGGTGGGGATCTTGGAAGAAGGGGTGCTGTCACCCATACGCGAAAACGCCGGACCCGTATCCGGTGTTGCCTGGCTTATCCGTGCACCTGAGAATACGCTTTTTGGCGAAGTGATACAAAAAAATGTAGGGCATCAACCCGTACATATCGACGGCGTGTGGGAATTTCGGATAGACGGTGAGCCGGAGATCGTTATTCCGGAGTTGGTGAGCGCCCTGGTCGAGGCGGGCTGTCCAATAGAAGAAGTTCGTCCTTCAACCGGCGGGATTAGAAACTCGCTGCGAGACCGGTTTCGGGCCGCCAACCGGAAGCGTCTTTCGGAAGAACCATGAACCATATAATCTTGATGATAAAAAAGGAGTGGGACGGTTTTCGGGCAAGCGATATCGGTTCGTTTGCCGTTTACGGTATACTCGTATTAGCGTGGAGCGCATTGATCGCCGGAAACCTTACGGAATTCGGAGCACAAACGAGCGCGCTGTGGTTGGTGTTTCTTTCGGTGATCGTGAGCGGCAATTTTGCGGCTACGGTTTTCGTTGCCGAACGGATGACCGGTTCCTTAGAAGTTCTGCTCACCAGCGGCATTTCCCGGCCGGCGATCCTTGCCGGCAAAATCGCCTATATCGTGATTATGTCATTGGCATTGGGTACGCTCTGTTATTTGTTGGCTCTCGTATGGGCCGTCTTTGGCGGAACGTCGTTGGCGCGTATCGCCGGCACGATCCCAATAGTCAACCACGCGTTCCTTTTCGGGTCCGCCTGCTATATGAACGCCTCATCCGGCGCCTGGCTCTCGATGCATCTCTCCAACCCACGCCTTTCCAATTTTGCCAACCTTCTGGTTCTGGCGCTTGTAATCAGCGTTCACGCGGCCTTGGCGGAATTATTCAACCTCCCACTCTGGGTGCTCCCATCAACCCTCCTTGTGATAGGGCTCATATTCCAGATCGCGGCGACAAGGGCATTCAAAAGCGAACGAGTGATACAGCCGTTGAGCCTGTGATGATACCAACAGATCAACGGCTCATGCGATTCGGCGCGGGCGATAGAGTCTCTTCTGAACCTGGGATTAGTATCACGCGACGCCCACGGCTGTTTCCGACCACGAAGCATTACGATTCGCAAAGATCCACGTTTCGCGTCGGTACATTGGGCCAACCACATGCGCGCGAAAAGCCGATTGGGTACCAAAGCCATTGAGCGTTTCCCCAAGGATGAGCGCGACATATCGGAGGTCTATGTCCCCCTTTCACGGGAGAATTTCGAGAAAGTGCGCGAAGATATCGCTTGGCTCCGCCGGAAAATTCTCAAACTCTCTGAGGAGGATCGTAACGCTACCAGGGTCTATCAATGCAACGTTCTGGTTTTCCCCCTCACACGGTCACCAAGTGAAGAAGTGAAATGAAAAAGCGAATCGCGCGATATTATACGCTGTTACATACTTGTCCAAAATAGGTTTTTGAAGGGGGCTCGGGCCGCCCCCTATACCCC
>WJJU01000058.1 GCA_014729595.1 Chitinivibrionales bacterium | reverse complement strand
TTTATCGTCTTGAAAAAAGCACCAAGCGCCGCTTTCTGGGGAATAGAATACTTTCTATCGGAGGTGAAAAGGGATATTATTTTAATGCTATGATGGATTTTTTCTTTCAAAAGAGCTTTGCATAAATAGATGAGAGCGTATAGGTCGGAAGCAAAAGTGTTTACGCTTTTTTGTTCACGAATATTTACATTAGAATCATCATGGAAGATTATATGATACGGGAGTATACCTTGTGACCTTAGCTTTTCTACCAGGGAATGGTAATGTATTTCATTGAACATATCGATGTCGTAAATATTATCCCCCAAATCTATATATGATCCATTGGGTTTCATGCATACCTTGATTAAGGCACAATCCCGCTTAATCCTATATAATTGGCGATAAATATCATCGCTTTCGGTTACTGTATTTACCATTAGCATAATCGGGCCGTCCGGAGCGGCTAACGCTTTTCTTTCGCTGGGCGGACATTCGCACCATTGAGGAGAAAATTTTATAGTGCTGACGGTTTCCGGGTATTTTCCAGCCTCTCTGCCTGTCCTCGCACACGATATCGTTTTTTTCAGTACCGGTGTAGAATCTTTTTGCGTTATCCAGTATCGTTCCCGTGCGAAAGGATAGGTGGGAAGGCCTATCCTTTGGGGCACTGAACCCCGGTATAATCGCTTCCAATCAAAATCAATACCATTTACCCAAGATTCAAGAATTTTATCAAATAATTTCTCTTGAATCCAGCTATCAGTTAATCTCTTGCTTTTGCTTCCAGATCCGCCACTATCTATATAATTTGTTTCTCGCTTTGCCGTACCTTCCCAGAAAAGGGGAATATTTTCTTTTCCATCTATATAATCTTTAAGTTTTTCTTCAAGCCCGGAGACCGAATCGACGATAAAGCCCATCCGCGCTTTCATCGCTTCTCTTCCCACTTGCAAGGTATATGCAACATTCAATAGGTCTATAACGGACCCCGATTCCTCCTCTTGCTTTTGAGTGCGAAAAGAAGTGATATATTCAAATAAATCTATTGCCTTTTTCCTTAATTGTTCTTTCTTTCGTGCGGATAATGGAATAATAAAAGATTTGTGGACATCTCTCGTAAGCGAATTTTTTCTATTTATCGTACTTTTGCGAATATACTCCTCAAGCACCAAATGCGCGTTCGTCCCACTAAACCCAAAAGAACTGACACACGCTCTGCGTATGCCGCCTTTTCCTGCTTCCCAGTTTTTCTTCTCTTTGCATACATAAAAGGGCGAATTTTTAAAATCATACAATTTATTTTCTTTTGTTACATGCAGAGTGGGCACGATTGTTTTGTGCATCATTGACAGCAGCACTTTATGCACGCCGGCAACACCCGCGGCACCTGATGTATGTCCGATATTACTTTTTACCGACCCGATCGCACAGTAGTTTTTCTTTTCCGTTTTCTCTCTAAATACTGTTCCAAGAGCCTCTAACTCTATGGGGTCTCCCAGCTTTGTGCCTGTACCGTGGGCCTCAACATAACTTATAGTTTCAGGATCGATTTTATAGTTATCATATACGTCCCGCTCTAAAGAAATTTGACTTTTAACACTTGGTGCGGTAATTCCGTTGGTTTTTCCGTCTTGATTGATGCCGGAACCTATGATAACACCATAAATAGAATCGTTATCTCTTTCCGCATCACGTAATCTTTTCAGCACTATCGCACCAACTCCCTCACCCGGGACAAATCCGTCGGCCGAGTCATCAAATGCTTTACACTGCCCTTCATTTGACAGCATTCCCGCTTGGCACATTCCAACATACGATTCCGGAATTAAGTATAGAGTCACCCCCCCGGCCAGTGCCATATCTATTTCGCGGTTCCTTAATCCTTGACATGCCGTATGTATGGCAACCAACGATGATGAGCATGCCGTATCAAATGGTATGGCCGGCCCCTTCAAATTAAGGAAATACGAAAGCCTGGACGCACCAATCGCATAGCTGTTCCCCGTAATATTCACGGATTCAGGATTACTCATCGAAACGAGAAAATTATAATCATTACTCATTATTCCTAAGAAAACACCACACTTTGTTTCACTCAGATCTCCCGCCGAATAGCCCGCATATTCAAATGCTCTATAGCTTTCCTCTAAAAACAAACGATGTTGCGGATCCATATACTCTGCTTCTGAAGGCGAAATTTGGAAAAACAAGGGATCGAAGCAATCAACATCATCGAGCATTCCCATCGATGTACAATACATTGTTCCCGGTGTTGCAGGGTCCGGATTGTAGTATTTGCCTATATCCCAACGCGATGGTGGAATTTTACTTACGGCATTTTTTCCTCCCGCTAAATTGTTCCAATATTGACTTAAGTTATTCGCCTCCGGATAGCGTCCGGACATTCCAACTATTGCGATTTTCTCGTTCGATCCATTAATCAGTGCTCCGGGGGATCTCTTTGCTCGGGGGATTCGCGATATGAGTGGATAGGCTTGCAAAAGAGATTTTGCACTATCCCTTGCATGAGTGTTTGTATAATAAGGTGAAGAATTTTTCGCAGCGCTTTGTTGAGGATTGTTCCATGCTGATGATGGATTTGTGAATGCCGTAATTTCGTTTTTCAGGTATGATGCAAATGACGCAATATTCGAATAATCGTAGACTTTCACCGCCGACAATTCAGTTCCGTACTTATCATTCAGCGTTTTTACCCATTCAACACCAACAATAGAATCCAAGCCAAGATCGACAAAGGATGCGTGTATATCTATATCGGATGCCTTCATAAATAACGCTTCGGCAAGACTGTTTTTCAATTCGTCTCGTATTCGTTCTTCAGAATGGTGCGTTTTATAGTCCGGAGGCCTAATATCCTTTTCTTTAGTATTGTACATACTAACTGATTCGTTTTTGCGCACATCAGTCATTGGCGTTGTTTCGATGTGAAGTTCTTTCGCAAGATATGCCGCAAATGTTTTTAAGGTAGAATAATCGTATACTGTTGTAGCACTTACATCAGTACCATATTTAACATTAATTTTTTTAACCCATTCAACACCCACAATGGAATCTAAACCAAGCTCAACGAATGACTTGTTTATGTCTATTTCTTCGGGCAACATAAACAGAGCTTCAGCAAGTGTACTTCTCAAATCATTTTCGAGCTTTTCCGGGAAGACATTTTCCACCCGCCCCGGAGTAATTGCATGTGTTACGACCGTATTTATTTCCGGAGCATAGTTTGTGTTCGAATAATCATCACTAATGTTTAATTGATTCTCATTTTCCTTATGACCGTAAGGAGCATTCACTTGAACTTGTCCATTCGATGACTGCATCTCATTTCGATCATTATTCAAGGCCGCGCCGCTCATAATGCTTTTTGTTCCGCCGAGCTTTTCCGCCAAATACGACGCGAACTCATTTATATTTTTGTAATCGTAAACTCGGGTCGCGGGAATATCAATGCCGTAGCTTTCATTGACCTTTTTAATCCATTCCACTCCAATTATCGAATCCAAACCCAAATCAGTAAAAGATTTGTATATATCAATATCATTCGGTTGCATAAATAATGCATCACTTAGACTTTTTTTTAATTTTTCTTCAATTTCATTTAATGAACTATCCGCTATATGAGCCGAAGAGACGATTTTTTTTTCATACAATCGCATTTCTTGATCAGGATTCTTTTCGTCCGGCGATGAGAAGTTTTCAGTTACAGTTTTTCTTTCGTACACCAGATCCGCTTCCAATTGCGAATGCTCATTTATACTAATCAACGGAACTTTGGGCGAGGCCACAATTTCGGCATCGTCCCTCGACGGATTAGGTGCATAGTCCGGATTCACTAATTTTATTGCATTCGGTTTTAGTTCGACCGGCTCTGGTAAAGCATACAAATCAGATTTTTCATCAAAAGAACCGGTATTCATATTTTTAGAGGCAATCGCGCCATGATGTAACGATAGTCCGTGCATCTCAATACACACATTCCCATGCTTATCGCAAAGGTCTATATCCAGCAAAACGGATGTATCCGAAGGCTGCTTGTTGTTAGTACTTCGGACATAAACAAATCCGCTTTCTAATGGATGTGCATGAATTCTTACTGTTTCAAGCCCCAATGCCGGCAATGCGCGCTTTGGGGAAACTATGCGTACGCCGAAAGCAATCGCGGTCTGAATTGCGCATTCCAGTATTGCAGGATGAAGGACATAATCATTTTTAATTTTTCTCATATCCTTAATTGATGCAATTTCGGCAAGCATATATTCAGCATGACTATGAAATGTCGTCACATTTCTGAAGGAGCCGCCATAATAAAGTCCCAGGCTTTTCATCTCCTCGTATATCCGATCCGAATCTATCGTAATTACATCATTGCGCCCTTTTAAATCATTAAGACTATGGTGATTTGCTTTTGCGCGCTTTACATGACTCGCGTACCCCCGGCAGTGAACCGTTTCCTTTCCATTTCCGTTCCTGTTTTCGTTACTAATTATTTCGAATGCTATTACGCCGTCTTGATGACTCGGCTCATTTTCATCAACCAATACCACCGAAAGCGGTACGATATTTTCCGTTAAATAAGGCCGTCCCCATGCTATATCATGCAATTCAAGTATTCTCTTTTCATCATTAACCCATGCCGGTATCGCCGCGGCAATGCCGGCATGAGCCATTTCTATATAAACGGATGAGGGAATAGCTTTATATTCACTTTCACCGCTACCTTTCAGGCCGTAATCCGATAGAAAAAACTCATGTCCGCTAAACTCTGATGTGAACCGTAGCGTTGATAAATCCGATGTATTAGTATGCAGCAACGGATGAATCCGCTTTCGGGTACTTCTTTCTTTTTTGACTGCCTCGGAGGATATGGCGTCGATCCAGTGTTTTTCACGAGCAAATGGATAAGCAGGCAAACTTATTAGCTTTGGGGTATGTTCCCCATAGAATTTTTTCCACTCCAAATCAAGGCCGTTTACCCATAATTCAGAAAGTTTTGTTACTTTCCTCGCGGCAATCCATTTCTCTACGGTTTCCTTAAAGTCCGCGTCATTGCTCAGTAAGTATAACGGCTCCTCGCCATTTTTTTTGCAGCCCCTATACATGCCTTCATCCAACGACTCATCTTCGATAAATGCATTGAGTTTTTCAGCTAACTGATCTACGGAACGCACAAGCAAGATAAGACGTTCAGCCATTGGCTCCCTTCCGGATTGCAACGTATAGGCG
>WJJU01000627.1 GCA_014729595.1 Chitinivibrionales bacterium | reverse complement strand
CTTGTTGCCGGAAGATTCCTTGCTCATCGGATTGCGGTTCCTCAAGAATCCCGCGCGAAAGTGCATCCCCGATCCGTGTAGATAGGTGTTCCACCAGTTCGCGAGCCATGAGGATCTGTTTATCCAAAGCGAGTCGCATGCCCAACCCGAATTCCCCGTTGTCTTCGAACAGCGAATTCGACCATGCCGGTCCACGCTCTCGCGCATTGGTGCACCACGGCGTAGTGGGAAGATTCCCACCGTAAATCGATGAACATCCGGTGGCGTTGGCGATAATCATGCGGTCGCCGAATAGCTGCGTGATGAGCTTAAGGTAAGGCGTTTCGCCACAACCCCCGCAGGCGCCGTTGAATTCGAAGAGGGGCTTCAGGAACTGAACGTCCGCTACAAGGTCATGGCGGAGGTCGGCACGCTCGACTTCGGGAAGATTGAGAAAGAAGTCCCAGTACCGCACCCCTTGCTCTTTGCGTGGAGCCTTGGGGCGCATGTTTACCGCTCTATGCTTGGGTTCACTCTTGTTCTTTGCAGGGCAAACGGCGGCGCAGAGCCCGCATCCCGTGCAGTCCTCCACCGCAACTTGAATAGTAAAGCGCTTCCCTCGATGCCGCGGAGGGCGCGCTTCGGCCGAAGCGAAACCGGAGGGGGCGTTCTCCAGTGCGAAGGGATTACAAAGTTTTGAACGAATAACGGCATGTGGGCATACCAAAACGCATTTTCCGCACTGAATGCAGGTATCGGGATCCCAGACCGGTATATCAAGGGCTATATCGCGCTTTTCGAAGCAGGTTGTGCCCGATGGGAATGTTCCGTCCGGCGAAAAGGCACTTACCGGTAATTGATCCCCCTTGCCGGCTATCATAGGCCCGATAACCTCACGCACGAATTGCGGTGCATCCTGAAGAATGGTTGATCGTCGGCTCAACCGGCTCGTTACCTCGGATTTCACTTCCACACGATGAAGGTGCTCGAGTGCTTGATCCACCGCTTTATGGTTCATCTTCACCACCAGCTCGCCACGGCGGCCGTAGGCCGCGGCAATATACTCCTTGATTGCCGTGAGCGCTTGGGGCAAATCCATAATCCCGGTCAAGCCGAAAAAACACGTTTGCATGATTGTATTGATACGTGATCCCAACCCGATGTCGCGTGCGAGCGCATAAGCATCGATAACATAAAAACGCAATCGTCGTTCGATAAGGGTTTGCTGGTCCTCGTGGGGCAAATAATCCCATATTTCATTGGGTCCGTAAGGAGCGTTAAGAAGAAATGTCGCACCATCTTTCGCCCCCGCGAGTACATCGAGACGCTCCAGAAAGAAAAACTGATGGCAACCGACAAAATCGGCGTTGCGAACAAGGTATGGCGACTCAATCGGTTCGGAGCCGAAGCGTAGATGTGAGACGGTAAGAGAGCCCGCTTTGCGTGAATCGTACACGAAATAGCCTTGGACATAGTTGTCGGTACGCTCACCGATGATCGTTATCGTGTTTCGATTAGCGCTTACGGTCCCGTCGGATCCCAGACCGTAAAAGAGGGCACGCGTTCGACCGGCCGGCTCCGCCGTGAAATTATGAGGATAATCGATACTAAGGTTCGTGACGTCGTCGGTAATCCCGACGGTAAACCGCTTCGGCGGGTTTTCCGTCGCCAACAAATCGAACACACCCTTGACCATGCCGGGTGTAAACTCCTTCGACGACAAACCGTAGCGTCCCCCAATGATCCTCGGCGGCGGTCCGTGATGTTGCGTTTCGTTTGCACAAAATGCGGTCGCAATATCTTTGAACAGAGGTTCACCGTCCGCGCCCGGCTCTTTCGTCCGATCCAGAACGGCGATCGCTCGTGTACTCTTTGGAACTGATTCGACAAATATTCGTGTGGCAAACGGGCGATACAGGCGCACCTTAATTAATCCGACCTTATGACCTTGAGCGGTGAGGGTGCGAACCGTTTCTTCGACCGTTTGGGCGCCGGAACCCATGAGGGCGACAACGTATGCGGCGTCGGGAGCACCTACATAATCGAAAAGATTATAGCCTCTGCCGGTTAGTCGAGAAAAACGATCCATGGCGCTCCGCACGAAATGGGAGCACCGACGATAGTAAGAGTTAGAGGCTTCACGAGCCTGAAAAAAGACGTCCGGGTTCTGAGCGGTGCCGCGAATGAACGGGTTATCGGGCGAAAGCGCCCTGCGTCTATGTGCGTTCACCCATTCTTCATCAACCAAACATTTCATCTGCTCCGTTGTTGGCGGGACAACCGACGAGACCTCATGCGACGTCCGAAAACCGTCAAAAAAGTGCACGAAAGGAACACGCGATTCAAGACTTGCCGCCTGGGCGATTGCGGCGAAATCCATGGTTTCTTGAACACTGCTCGCACTCAAAAGTGCGAAGCCGGTTGCGCGCACGGCCATGACGTCGCTGTGATCACAGAAAATCGACAAGGCGTGTGTCGCGACGGTCCGCGCGGCCACATGAAAAACCGTAGGGCTCAGCTCACCGGCGATTTTGTACATATTCGGGATCATGAGCAAAAGACCCTGCGACGAGGTAAATGTCGTGGTAAGCGCGCCTCGCTGAAGAGAACCGTGGAGGGCTCCCGCCGCACCGCCTTCGCTCTGCATTTCGGTCACCTGGGGAATTGTACCGTAGATGTTGCGTTTGCCGTGCATCGCCCATTCGTCGGCAAGTTCACCCATTGGGGACGACGGGGTAATAGGATAAATCGCGATGACTTCGTTCATGCAATAAGCGACCTGTCCGGCGGCGTGATTTCCGTCAACGGTCACTTTCCGTTCCTGGTGATTTTTGGTCATGAGTGCGTTCTTTGTCTTCGTTCTCCGCGACACGCTCGATCTTTACGTGTGAAGAGCGGAAACGACGTGCTGAAAGGAGAAGATGCGACGATCCGGCGGCGCGAATCGTATGCGAAAGCGCCGCCGGAGTAGAAGGATTTATAAGGACGCGGTATCAGTGGCTCGCCACGAGCAGCTTTGTGTTGAGTGTGATATCGGTCCCCGCGAGAGCACGCGATATGATACAGTTTCGGCGAGCCTTGTCGGCCGTCTTTTTGAGGTAATCCTCATCGATGTCGGGCACTTCGGCGACAAGCTCAAGATTGATGGAAGAAATTGAGAATTGCTCACCGGTTTTGTCCAGGTTAACCTTTGCGGTGGTATGAACCGAGCGCGGAACATGGCCCGCTTCCGTAAGCAATTTACTGAGTGCCATGGAAAAACAGCCCGCTTCGGCGGCGCCGATCAGCTCTTCGGGATTTGTTCCCTTTCCGTTCTCAAAACGAGACGCGAACGAATAGGGACCTTCAAACGAACCACTCGCCATCTTGATCGTCCCCGTTCCTCGCGGGAATCCCCCTTCCCATCGTGCATCTGCCGTTCTTGTCGTCATGGAAACCTCCTTTGGCATTTTTGACAACTATATGCCTTCGTTTTTCTCATACTACGCCGAAAAAGGGGCGGATGAGGCGAATCCTCCGAGGGTGCAAGTATCGTGCCGGCATTTGGCCTTTCTATAGGTACTAAGCGGGCCATTGGTCGATCAAAGACCAAGCATCAGAACTGTGTCTACCATGTCAATAGCCCGGCGAATTTGCGGCGTACTTCCGTCTTTATCACCACGATTTCGTCGTTCCAGTATTCGAATGATTTCGTCAACGGCCGAGGGAATATCGAGGTCGTTGTTCAAATGCCGCTCAAAGCCGCGATACAGCAGATACCGATGAAGAATGTCTTCATACAGAAATGTACGATAATTGCCTACATGCTGTTTTTTATAGACGGAAGGTCCGCAAGTAACCAAACGTACGATAGTGCCTTCGCGAGGCTTAAAAGGCTCCAACCGTTTTGTAAGTGTGTTGGCCAAGCAAAGATTATGTTCCGTAGGTGGCGCACTCCCTTTTTCGACTCTCAAATCCGGCGGATGCATAAAAGTATTCCAATCGCGCTGTCATATAATCCGTGAAACGATGCATGTTTTCCGTTAAGAGTGAGGAGACATAGCAAGGTTCGTTCCATTTTTTCGATCGCATCCACACAGCGCGGGAACATACCAAAGCTTATCTTGGATAAATCCGATTCATTCCCACTTTGGCCCCTTAGCACGAAGTGTGCTCGAAATAACAAGCTGCTTAAATGCATACCAAACACGTTTTTGCGCACGACGGGGCTAATCCACGACTCCGTCGTGCATGGTTATTGGGCGACCCAGCGGCATTCCGGAGATGACTACCATACGGGTGCGGGTGTTGCACCAAATGGTATGTCGTTCTCCCCGCTCGAGTACCAAGCCGGTTCCCGGTTCAAGGGTAATATCGAGGATATACGCAGTGCCTTCATAGACATACACGAAGCCGTCGTGGGATTCGGGCATAAGGATTTCGCATGAAGAATCGGCATTGATATGTACATCTTCGAAATGAACATCCGTTTTGACTTCGATCGGTGACGGGCCGCCCAAGATATGGCGCAGGACACCGCCGGGCGGGCGCTCTTCGGGAATCCCGTTGGATTCTACTCTTTGATAGCTTGGATGAACCTTTTTTAGCTCGGGAGGAAGATTAATCCATAATTGGAGACCGTGACAGACACCTTTGCCGACGGGCATCTCTGCGTGACAAATACCGCTACCGGCGCAAAAAAAATGAACCCCCCCGGATCCGATTGTGTCATGATTTCCCAGATTGTCGGTATGACGAAGCGTTCCGTCAATTATGTAGGTAACCGCCTCGAAACCCCGGTGAAGATGCAAAGGGAAACCGGCTGATTCATCAACAAAAAATTCATCGAGCAACACGAAAGGATCTCGTGAAGCAGCGATTGTTGTCGGAAAAACCCGTCTGATATGCGCTCGTGAGCTTTCGGTGGATTCTATGGCGGAGATTTTAACCATTGCCGAGGCCTCTTGAGCGGCGCTGCTTGCCTTCCACATTGGGTAGGGATTAGTATGCTGCATTCTCCACCGCCATTCTCTATGCGAAATATTGGTCTAAGGTTTTGCGCCCTTCGAAGAGGCTTTACAATAAATCGATACCTATATTATTAAATACCCCAAATTACGGCTGTAATGACACGGAGGCCTCTCGAGCCGGCGGAACAATTCTTTACGACACCGGATAATCAATCGTTCCCCTTGTTCTCCACGCCGTGAGCGGCAGGCTCTCCGGTTGATCGTGTAACAAGCTTCCTACACTCGCGGGTATCCGTATCCGACTCCTTAGACACCGGCGAATACCCAAAAGGGCGGAAGACGGCAAGGGTGATTTACATCAGCGTTGATTTTGTTTTGCGCCGTCACCGGACCGTTCACCTCCATAATCGACAATCGCACGGGTGCGAAACGCTAACATGACACCCGTCGCTATCTATCCTTCCCACGGCAAGGCCGAAATGTCTTAGCGCCGCTTTTGAAATGAGCTGCTAATCATGCCTCACGCCATGGTCAATCCTCATGTACATGCCGCATTCTGAAAGTGGCACTTACTCTTTATACATTTCGGCAAAGGCTATGCCGGCGGAAGTACCTCTTTTTTCTTCGGCGTACATCGTGCTATTATGGTATACTATACTAGTAGCGGGAGGTGTACGAAAGCACCAAATGTGCAGCCGGTATAGGCAATGCGTCACGGCAATCGCACTGGTGCGGTAGGTAGAATCCGGTTTATTTAAAGAATGTTTTGGATCGATGTTATTATCGGGCAAAACAGAGCTTTGCCGAGGACAAGGAGGTGCTAATGGGCGGGTTGCGATTTGTATATTCCGCGGGATTCATTATCGGTTATACTTGTGCGACGATGGGGGGGTATGGTGATCCAAGCAGCACCTATCCCGCTTATCCCAACTGGCAAGAGAGAGCGATACATGTTCTCACCAACGCGTGCCGCATGGCACCGCAAGCATTCCGCGACGCGTATGTTGGCAATGGCTCCATTCTTTTACCGAGTAACTATCCGGCTGTCGCGCCTGTGTATTGGAACGAGGACCTCAACCGAGTCGCCCGCCTACACGCGACCGACATGGCCAAAAACTGCGGAATGAGCCATACTTCCTGCGACGGTACGGGGCCATTCACGAGAATAAAGCGCTACTACACAAAGAGCAATACTTTAGCGGAAAACATTGCGTATGGCCATGCAAATCCCTTATCGACGGTTGTTCAGTGGCTTCTTGACGGCTCAAGGAGCAATCCCGCGCCCGACCGCTCCGGCGGCGACGGTCACCGGAGAAATATCATGAACGGAAGCTACCGCGAACTTGGCGTTGGATTCGATACGGGCCCGCAAGGCTGGCCAAGTGATAACCCGAACCCGTATTGGGTGCAGGATTTCGGAGGAGGGCAAAGCGCATTTACTTACCATCCCATAGCGGCGGCGAGTCACTGCTTTATCGAAAGCGGCAAAACTACGTTCTTGATGAACTATTACGATGCCGGTGGTGGCGAACCGACTAACATCGAAGTGGTGGTAGCGGGTGTGCGGCACGACCTGAGCTTAACATTAGGCACCGCGTCGACGGGTACCTACATGGTTTCGATGCCCATCGGGCATGAATGCCGGTCGTATTTCTTTGTTGCGACCGACGGGGGGGGTGATGAGTGGCGTTATCCGGAAGACGGTTTCTTGGTCGGCTATGGAGAAGGGGGATGTGAACAGGGCTATGCCGGGCCAAATGCAACGGGAGGCGAAGGGGGTCGATTCGAACCGAGCATCAGCGTACCTCGGGGTGAAAAGCCGATTTTCGGGCTTCGTT
>WJJU01000626.1 GCA_014729595.1 Chitinivibrionales bacterium | reverse complement strand
ATCGTATTCCGTGCATTCCCCGGGGTATGGGATCCAGCCGCTGCACGCAAGCGGCTCCTAAGCGGCGGCTTTCGAGCGATCGGGTTTTCGATAGGTATGTATTGTTTTAGAGAACAAACGCACAACTCCGAGAATTTCCGTCTCGGTAAATCCGAAATTTTTGTGCGCGATTATCGATCCCTTGTTTGACTTGTCTACTACGCAATATATGCGATCAATAGTGCAACTTTTTTCGGCTCCGGCAAGCGCCTCCGACAATAAGCGTCTGTAAAATCCTTGTCCTCGGTATCGTGCATCGGTCCAGGCATCCAGGAGGACCGCTTCGCCGGGGTCGCTCGTGCAAAGACGGTGCTCGTGGTAGAGTTCGGCCGGGGAATACGATTTTGCGATTTGCAGCCATACCGAACTTATTATCTTTTTCTTATTTCTAAGAACCCAAAGGGTATCGCCGTTGAAGCTGCGAGAAAAGAATGAATCCAGTTCGTCGGGCTTCAAAAATGAATATTTTTGTGTTAACAAATGATTAAAGCACCGCAGATCGGCCTTAGTGACGAAGTATTCTTTCGGGGAAGCCTCGGCTTTTGGTGATGCATCTTTGACGTCAAGGGCCATTACAATCATCGAGCGATGTTCAAAGAGCTTTTCGACCAGCGCCGTGCACGCTTTCGTGACCGTTTGGCCTACACCGTAATAGCCAACCAATGCCCTGTTGCCGCGATGAAAGATTATCGCCTTGTAGCGGAGTGCCAAATAGCGGTGCTTTATGAGCTTGGAAAAGTTAAGCAAGCGAGGGCGGCTGCGTATGGCGATGTCTATACGGCCAACGAGTCGCATGCGCAACCACTGTATCGGTTTTTTTGTTGCGAAGAAGTGGTAAAGCTCTTCTCGAGCGGTGCTGTGCGTTAATTTGTAGGCTTCCGCGCCGGCAAGAAAATTAAATGTTTGTACGTTTTTTCGGGCCAAAAGGTCGTCAAGTAAGTACGTCATTAAAGCTCTTCCGGGAGAGAGCTTTCTGTAAAGCGGGTTGTATGCAACAATGTGATAGTAGTAAGTGCCGTTTATAAGGTATCCCAGCGCTCCCGCGATCGGCTTTGAATCTAAAAACAAAAGGGACAAATGGAGATTGCCGTGCCGTAGCGCGGCGCTGCATTTGTCCGCCAGAGCTTTAAAGGTCGTCATGGATGACAGTGGGCTCGGAAACGGGGTGTTGTTCCAGCGCATTTGATGTAGGAACGACAACTCTCGTAAAAGTGAAGGCACGTCGTCGGGTGTTGAGGCCACGCGAAAATCAACGGCGCCGGCTTTCTCTAAATTTTTTCGTAGCTGTTTACTCGTTTTTCCGCGCATAATCGATCGATACGACGGGAATATGGAGCCGTTCGTATCGTGCAGCGGCATGCTTGGCGTAATGTTGAGAAAATGAACGTGCACAAAGCGCCCATGTTGGGATGCGGCGGAGCGGAGTTTTTCGATTAACGGTGAGCTTGCGGGAATCTTCCGCAAATCTATTTCATCGATTTCTTTCCACGGCAAAGCATCGCATATCGCGGCGGCGGCCTCAGAGCAATCCGCTCCACCGACGATGTCGAAAACATCTCTCATTTCATTATCCGGCATGAGCAATGCCCGACGAGCATGATTATGTTTGAATACGGCGAACGCCGACGGAGTCTCGCCTTCGTAGTATATTACTATCAGCGGTGTGCAGTTCGTATCGGTGGAGAATGAATGTCTTATCCACCAGAGGGTGTTGAAAGGTTGGATACGGTTCGCATTGCTTTCTATTTGATGCAGATGATCCAGCATGCGTTTGTCGTCTAATGATCTGTGTATTGTGCAGGTGTAGCCGCTATTCAGCATCGTTACGTAGCTCTCCGCGTTTTGCTTTTATCAAATTCACCCTGTTTAACCGTCCCCGACCCGGCAATAGGTATATCCAGTCGAAACCCAGGCGACCAATGTGGAAGGTGTCGGCCGGGGCTTTTTTGGTTTTCTTGCCGACGTGTGACAAGCCCCGGAAAACCATATCGTAACCGCTTTCCTCGGCACACGCGGCGGCGGTGGGGGATCCATACCACCAAGGGAAGGCAAAAGCCGTTACACGATGCCCGTTCAGCTCTTCTTCGATGCGGCGCTTTGCCGTTCGCATATCCCGTAAGAGCGCCGCGGTGTCGTTCGACATATAAAAACTTCGACATATATAACGGATTATGCGGGACTCGGTTTGCTTTTCGACAAGTTGTTCCACCCTGCCGTCGGGGGGGAGAAGGTCGCGATAATCCAGAAGACTCGTGGGCTTGCCGACGTATTCATATCGTTTCTTGACGCCGTAAGGAATTTGATTGTGCCACATGCCGTGGGATTGAATGTCAACCAAGGAGCTTTCGTGCAATTGCTTGATTTCTTCCCACGACAAAAAATCTTTTGAGACAAATCGAGAAAGCGATTCTTTCCCGTTACGAATAATATCAATGATACCCGGGCAGACAAAAAGCGTGCACTTCATCGAATATTCGCGCAAAAGGGGAAATGTTTTGGTTAAAAATGCCCTGAGCCCGTCGTCGAATGTGAGATAAACGGTCCGGCTTTGTGGAATCCATTCCCCTTTCAGTTGGCGATTGAATTCGATGCTGGTAACCGTTTGGTAGCCGTTGGTTCTCAAGTGTTCAAGCAGAGGGCGGAGATAGCGAGGGCCGGGAGCGTGCTGGGCGAACACCGGAATGTCGGCGCAATCGCGGCAATCAGTGGAGAATATAGCCGGCAATTGATTAAAAAGGAGTATCCTTACGTTATGCCAAATGTCTTTAAGCTTTTCGTATGTCATTGTGGTGGTCGCGTAGATTTTTAAGCTTTGCAATGTCATGACGGCGAGATCGATGAATCGACCCGATATCCGTTATCGTATGGATAAAATCTTTAAGAAGCAGGGGCATAATACGCGCCGACGATATTTCTCTAAAAAGATATCGAAATAGGTTCAACACCGCCAGCAAAATATTAACCATGAACGGGCGTGAAGGTTCCTTGAGTGTGTATCGATAGCCGCCGATATAGCTTTGACGCTTTCTGAATACCGAAATCGCATTTTCGGTTCCATGCCAATGAAACGCATGAGCCGTGAGAACAACGCAAGGACTATATCCGAATAATCGGCTGCGTCTGCATAGGTCATTATCTTCTCCGTAAAAAAAGAACATTTCATCAAACGCCCCAACCTTCAGAAGAAAAGCTCGGGAGAAGAGCATAAAAGCGCCGTTAATAAAAGGAGTTGCATAATAATGGGATAACGGAGATGATCGAACTATGTCGTTGGAAAATTTTTTGCTCAGTCGTAAGAACCATAAAGCACACGGCTCGATCCGATCGGCGTTATACGAAGTATGGAGCGGAGTAAGTGGGCAAAGCGTGTCGTCGCCCGAATGGATGCGAATCATTTCATCAATTGCGTTGTCCCGCAATTGAATATCCGGATTCATTACGGCGATGTATTCCGCGCCTGATTCAAGGGCTAATCGAATCCCGATATTCGCGGCTTTCCCATAGCCTAAATTGCTCGGCTGCTCGAGGTATTGGAGGTTCGGTATGCGCTGCCGTTTAACGATGCCGCGGGTCTCATCCTTCGAGCCGTTGTCGACGATGGTAATCACCGGATGAGAAAGCTTTTGGTTGATAATGGCCGCGAGACAATCCTTTATCCACTTGCCGCTATTGTAGGTAACAATGATGAATGCAACTTTGTCGGCGGGGCGCTTCCCATTTTTCCACTTTTGGCTAGTATGGGCGTTGCGCACGGATAGGACGGTTTCGTGGAGATTCGAATTCATATTAAATGAAGCACAAGGGCGGGAATATGATTAATCGTCGGGAATAAGTCCGGGTTTTCGGTGGTTTTTACTATACCGAATCGCTCAAAAAACCCCATCGCTGCAAAGGTTTCTCGGTATTCAAGCGCGAGACGGGGCGGGGGCTCGAGGGCCATGACGGCCGAAGTGCACGCCGGTCCACAATGGACTGCCGCCCGAAGCACGCTCGCGCCGGTGGCGCAAAAGGGCCACACCAGGAGGGTGTGACTGAACGCTTACTGGGTATAAGTCGATCCCGCGCAAGCGTTTCGATCGGCTGTCGAGGGCGCTTTCCGAAAGGGCAAAAAACCGTTTGACATAAATTGGGGTTTAACCAAAGGTGAAATTCGGAAATAGATACATCTTTGGCGTTATTGTAAATAATACAATTATTCATTACTCCGAGCAGGGTTGCAGTTAATTGATAGCGTGTGACCCGACCTTTAGGTGCAGTTTTTCCTGGTTGGCCCCTTAACATAAATTATGCTCGGAGCAATAAATACATGTCAACCGATTTTTTTTGCAACGATGGGGCGAACAGGTCTAACAATAGGCAGCAAAGACAACTTGGGAGACGCCGAATGCTTTGTGCCCACCACCGCCGTACCTCTTTGAATAGGCGGCGGAAATTAGAATGGCTATAGAGATCCCTGCGCAAGGCGCCCCAGCATCTCCGGTTTTGATGCTACCCTGGTGTCACCCGAAATTACAAAATATCTTATGTCTTTGCGCGCAAGGCCCATCGGGTTAACGGAATGAGAATTATTGCGAAATGCGGTGGTTACTCCCCATTTGTAACCGTACTTTTCGGCTGATTCGTAAAATCTTTTGCTGGTTTTTCCCGCGGGATAAGCGATGCCGTCGCATGATACCCCCGTACGCTCTTCAATTGTTGTCTTAGATTCCCGTAGTTCCCACCCAAGCTTCGTTGCGTCTACCTGATCGGCGAAAACGTGAGTAACGGTATGCGAACCAAATGAAATCAACCCATTCATGGCTTTAACTTGAGACCAATCCAACATGAGTGGTGAGGGTTTCTCATCTTGTGTTAGACAATTCCAAAGCCCGTCAACCAGAGCAATACGTTCATTATGGGGAATGCGGTACAATTCCCTTCGTATAAAGCGCGCGGCTTTTTCTCTGTCCCATTGAGTTTGAACTTGGTCGCGCATGATTGTTCTAATACTTTTTGGAATGGCCGCATATTCGAGTAATTGTGATGCATTTGGCAATCTAAAAAAATATTCGACTTCGTCCCACCAAAGGTTTCGCTCTCCACCGATATACCCTGTTGCAAGAAAAATGGTCGCCGGTATCGAGTGTTTTTGTAAAAGAGGGAAGGCGACGGTATAGTTGTCGGCATAACCGTCGTCGAATGTAAGTGCCACCGTACGCGGCTTGAATGCTCGACGGTCGTATATATGAGAGATCGCCTTTGGTAACGATATTGGATTGGCATACGTAGCGATAAGCTTAAGCAGTGATTCCAAGCGCGCGGGTGAGACCATCATAGGGTAGTTCGCACTGAACATAATGGTTTCTTCGGGAACAACTCTATGACAATTAATAATGGTAAGCCGGTTTTTGGTAATGCCGCTCAGAAGGAGCAGCGCACCTGAATAGTGGAGCACGGCGGAAAGCACGTGCTTTATGTAACTTTTCGCGCAAGCGGAAGGCGGCATAATTGTATGGCTTTTCATATCCAAAACGCGGGCCGAAAATGGCCGTAAAGCGAAGTTATGGGGGAGGGGTTACAAGGAAAAAAATGTCCTACCGGCTGTTCGCTCGCAATATTCGTCTATCTCACAACCGTAATGCTCGAACCGAAAACCGGAAAAGCGAAAGCGGTTTCGCATGCCGCACCGGGCCGTTGAGCGCAACGGCGAACGAGATAACGT
>WJJU01000625.1 GCA_014729595.1 Chitinivibrionales bacterium | reverse complement strand
GGGATGTCAGGGCCGACGGTACGGAAGCAATTGTGGTTCCGACGACGGGGACCGATGTTGCGGTAATGATACGAGTTGATTTGCCCGAAGAATCGCATGTTTCGGGTGCGACTTATAGCATTATCGGTCCCAATTTGAGGAGTAATCCCGGCGGCTTGTGGTCGGCGAGAGTGGAGGGTGCCGCAAGCGGACGAGCCTGGGAACCGCCTTCGGAAACTTTCCCGATTATACTGAGTGCTCAACCCGGAGCTTCGGCAACTGACGCCGAGTTAAGAGTGGAGCGCGATGATAACTCGACCGTGTTTGGATCGCTTGTGCAGATTCTCGACGTAGAAAATGCCTGAATTCCACCCTGAACCCGTCGGTTCCGAAAAACGAAGAACCGGGTGCTCAGGTTTATTGCAGCCGCTGCTCGATTTTACCAAAAGGGAGGTACACAGTGGGAATTTTACCGTTGGGCTTGAGCCGAAGTCGAACAAGACACCTTTGTTGGCGAGGTGCTTTTCTTGCCGTCGTGATTATCGGCTCTGGATGGGCCCAGGATCGACTTTGTTTTCTGGATGGATCTCCGCGGCCCACAATAGACGGTGTTATTGGTAATGATGACGGTTGGTTGCGTTCGAATCAATATGTTTTCAGCAACGGAACGAGCACTCCGGATGCAATTGTTCAGATGAGGAAGGGTGGGAACGCGCTATTTCTTTCATTCGAGGTTAACAATGACTCGACCTTCGACGACAATGACGTTATCGTGCTCACCCTAGCACCCGATCCGGCGTCTCCCGCGACTCACCGTCGTATCCACATTTATCCTGTTGTTGAAGATGTTGGTGCAAGCACTACGGCGCCGGGCTCGAACCCGAACAACGTGGATTATTGGACAAACAGCAGCACCTGGAACGGTTCGTCCTCGGAGCCCCTCCCCGCTTGGCTGCAAAATACCGAGGGGAATATAAAGATCACTAGCTCCTCGCCGGCCGTGGCTAAAAAATCATACAATGTCGAGATGAAAATTCCCATCACCACGGATCCGAATACGGGAGTCGATGTTCCGTCAACGGGGGATATGGGACTCTACTTCAATATTTTAAGGGTAACCGAATTGGGTGGGGCCGCGGTTGTGCTGGACGAACTTCATTGGCCGGAATCCGCAAGTAATATCGGCGGTACCATTCCCGCGACCGCCCAACTCGAGACAAACACGCCTCCGGAGACTGAGTGGGGTGAGGGAGGATTAAGTGGGCCTTGCCCCGGTGTGGCGGTAACGGACGTCTACACGAACCACCCGACGGATCCGAGTGCAATCGATCCCAACGGCACTAATGTGATCATGTCGGTAGTGCTGGAAAACACAGGGGCAAGTGCGGCAAGCGGAGTGTATGCGAATATTAAAAGCACTCGATTCGGTACGACCGGATCGCCGTCCGCGTATGGTACACTTCCCGGAAGTCCAACCGGAACCATAAACTTGGCATCGGGAGCCGTGGGTACCGTTTCGACAAGTCCGTGGGATGTCCTCAATGATCCCAATCGCGATGAATATCTTTCGTGGCCGAACGTGTGCTCTCGTGTGGAACTCAACGCGACGGGCGGACTGGTCGGGAACAAGTATTACTATTGGAATCTTCGCATGGGTACTGCCTCCAAGTTTGAACATAAGGCATTCATCAACACCAAGGGCTTTGGGAGACCTACGGGTGATCGTCCTACCCACAAGATAATCCTCTATGTACAAAAGGACAATAGAATACTCACAAAAGCGCGGATAAGAAAGCAGGAAAAACAGCCGGGCGCCGCCGGAGGAAGAAACGACAGCATGCCAAGGCATAATGTCGACAGCGAAATAGTACGTCCGCAACACATGGCAATGCAAAAGACATTGATAAACCGCGGACGCGGAATTAACTACAAGGTTGCAGTGCAGCGCTATTTCCCAAAAATGCTTAAGGAAACCAGTGTAAAAAGTATCTCGATGCTTTCCTATCGCATTCATCCTTACCTCCTTACCAATGATTACATTATCATCCGCGAAAAGCGTTATTCGCTTCGGCGACGGCTACCCGGCTGGGAGTACTTGATCGCCCACAATGGTGTGGTGGACCGGTGGAGAACGGTGATTCCCGAGATTACAATGCGCCACGGTAAGGCGGATGCTTATGCCGTTGACGTTGCTCCCGGCGAGACACGTACACTATCGACACGTGTGGAAACGCAAGAGGAAGGGGAGGAAGGTGGTGGACGACGGTGTTTTGAGTGGTTTCGGCGTTAGACGCTTGTCGGAGTCAAAAAGACAACAAATTGTCGCTTCGTTCCGCGCCGCTGTGAATCCGGTCATACTACCGTTCGCGGGAGGTGGTTGCCGTTCCTTTAGCGTGCGTCCGGGCACGAAAAGGGGTAGGTGCTTATCCGTAAGCCAGTGGCAACTTTGCACCTTCGATGCAAAACTGAGGTGTTACGATATGCGTCGGTCCCGCGGGTACGAGGCGGAGGGTGAATGTGAATGATCCACGACTGCTCTGGGGCGCCGGTGTCGCGATTGCCGCGGGATTTTCGGGTTGGCGTGCGCGCCAAGAGGGACTCAATGCGGGTGTCATGCTTGCTCTGAGTGTGGCCGGTATTGCCGCGGCCCACTGGTTGCCGGATGTCGCCGGGCAAGGATCAACCCTGTCGGCCGCTCGGATGCTTTTCCGGGCGAACGTCACGGAGGCGAATGGAAGAGGGGTGTTCATGGCCTATATGGGCGCCTCCTTTGTCGGCATGGTGACGCTCCGCTTCTTTCGATTGCCGGCCCTTAAATACGCCGATGCGTCGGTTGCCGGCATTGCGGCGGGCTACTGCCTCGCCCGAGTAGGTTGTTTTATGAACGGCTGTGATTTTGGAATACCGTGCGACCAGGTATGGGCAACGACTTTTGCCGAGGGAACACAGGCCTATGACGCCCATTGGTGCCGCGGATGGATCGAGGTTGACGCAAGCGAGAGTCTGTCGGTGCATCCTACACAACTGTACCATGCGCTTGCGGGTGCCGGAGGATTCGTGTTGCTCAGTACTTTGCGGCTTCCTTGGGCGGGGGGGCGATTGGCTTTGGGGCTTGGCTATTATGGTCTCACTCGATTTGTTATAGAATTTTTCCGTGACGACTATTGGAAAAACGGCTCGATGCTGGATATCGCTCAATGGTGGTGCGTTGCTTTCGTAGTTACCGCTTTGGGGCTCCGGTTTTTGTGCCGAGTGTCGCATATTCAAACAAAGGAGGCGAATAGTGTGGCACTCTGATGCAAAAGATACGATTGGAACGCTTAGAGTTCGGGGAGCGGCAAGTGACGATCCCGCCTTGCGCATTAGCGTATCAAAAGCTGTGGAACGAATGCGGCTGCACCCTGAACGCCTGGCGCCAAGCGCAATTCTTATTGTGCGCTACGTCCAGGGTATATTAGCTGAAAAGAAAGCCGGCACCGGTGGTCGTCAGGCGCAAGCGTCGGGGTGGGGACGGGTTGTGCGGAAGCGTCTGGATGATCTGAGTCGGTGCGCGGAGCGGCCGCAAAACGGCGTGCTGCCGGTGAGTTGTGATGCGGTACTGTTCACGAATCCGGCCGAATTGTTGGCTTGTTTGGCACTGGACCTGGTCAAGGGGGCCGTTGGGGACCGTTGGTGGTGGAAATCATTTGTGCGCAATGGGGCTATCGATGTCGATCCGGGCCAAAATCTCTATCGTATGTTGTATGATAATGTGTCCCTACTGCCGGCTATATTTCAATACCTCTATACCTGGGGCCGAGCGGGAGACGTCGCCGGTCATGTAGAGCCCGAAAATGCGCGGGAACTGAGTGTGAACCTGGCAAATATGTTTGGTATGACCGTGCTCAGTACGGCACTGGAGACGCAACTTTCGTCCGCACGCGACCGCTCTTGGAATTGCGCAGCCGATAGCACAAAACTGGAAACCCGTCCGCGGGGGGAACATTCCCGCCCTTCCGCACGTAGAACCGCCGGTACTATGAGTGGCTTTGATAAGGAACATGCGATAACGTCGGATGCCTCGACCGCTCGGATTTGGTCGCGATTATTGCCGCCAAACCTTTATGCTCCGCAAGAGTCGGGTGGCGAACAAACCTACCTTTCTGCCTTGGCGATCGCTCTGAGGCATTCGCCCCGGTACTGCGGTGAGGTCGCGGTGCAAAGGGCGCTTGCCTCTCGGTGGGGTACTAAAATCCCTTTTGCGCAAGAGGAATCTTCCATTGTGCAATACGATACTCCCGAGGGAGACTTAGTTTACAAAAAAGAATGCGATGCAGCTTCCCTCAATCCAAAGCAAGCCTCTCCGGTTGAGCCGTTGCCCGTTAACAATAAGGCGTCCCCTTATCAAAAGGCCGAAAAAGGGAGGCCGGAAACAAAACGGATATCGGCCGACCTACAAAAGAAGACCCCTCTTGTCGCCGATTCAAAAGGTTTTGTAACGAAAACAGGGGATGAGTCGTCAACCGATGCGTCGGAAACTAAAAAACATGGCGCCGATCGGGAAAAATCGGAGGATGTATGGGAAGATCATACGGTTTCCAATTCGGCGATCGCGCGGGTTGATTTGGAGCGCGAGGGTGTCATCACCGATCTAGGCGGTGTGCTCTATCTCATAAATTTGATGCAACGTTTAGATTTACCGGCATGCTTTGAGTCTGACCGGAAACTGCAAAGTCGACTAAGTCCTTGGGCCTTGTTGGAGCTACTTGCTCGCGGCTTACTCCGTGCTCGGGGGCAATACGATGAAGATCCTTTATGGAAAACGCTTTTGTGGTTGGACGGACGCGCTGTAGGTGAGCCTGTCGGCGAAAGTGTTGTCGATTCCCGATCGTATCGGATGCCCGATGGATGGCTTCGAAATATCGACCTTGAAAAGCAATCTCTTGCTTACGCCGAGGAGGCCGATCGTTTGCGCGTGTGGTCATGTGAGGGTTTCATGATTGCCGATTTCCCGCTCCGTAAGGAACCAACCCCCCGTCGACAGGCACAGTCATTTTTGGGTAAACGGTCCGAAACGGCGTCTGTTCCCATTAGGCATGCCGCATTTTCGGATGCGCCCTTATTTGACGCCGGGCGTGTCGTTCGAGGGTTCGCTTCCGAAGGGCTGGAGCGTTGGTTGGGCTATGTGTTGCCCTTTGTAGACTATATGCTCGCGACGTGGACCGGTTCACGAGACGATTCATTCGATGCTTCATTGTTGCATTGCCGGGGAAGGCTCTTTGTGACTGGTACTCATGTTGATTTTCGCGGCACCCTTGACGGCATCGCGTTGCCTATTCGCCGTGCCGGTCTGGACCAAAATCCCGGTTGGATGCCGATGTTCGGGCGAGTGGTGCTTTTTCATTTTGATTGAGGATAGGAAGCAAGCGGATGAACGCGGAAGTAAAAGGCCCTTTTGATCATATCCCACGGTCGGTCGCCGGCAGCTTTGTGCTTTACCTGTATGCCGCGATTTATCGCCTTATGAAACAGATCAATCGGCTGAGTGAAGCCGGTGGATCAGAACTTGAAGCGCAATTCAAACGGTATCCATTTCTGTCAGACTATTTCTTGGAAATGCGTCAGCACATGCCCGAAGATATCTCGTGGGAAGAAGGGGGAATGTGGTGGCGTGAAAGTATTCGCGAATGGGAAAAGCCCGGCCGGGAGCATCTGCCGCTCCGTGCTTTGATGAGTGAAGGGGGGTTGAGCTTTGAGTCTTGTCTTGCATTCATGATTACCGGGCTTGTAGAGGAAGATTCCCGTTTCGGTACTCTTTTCGCCGAATTGCAAGAGCCCCTGCCGCATCGACGCCCCACACTGGAGCTTGTCGGGCAGATGATGGTCGATGATGCCTTGATTGGTCAGTCGGACCCTTGGGTCGTCTGTCGTCCGCTTTTGACAATGGGGCTCGTGGAATCGCCGAACCGGCATGAACCTCGCTCGGAATGGCTGCTTCGCGTTCCGCCACTACTGTGGGATGCGGTGCGCGGCGAGGTCGATCCGCATCCCGCTTCATGGATGACATTTACACATAGGGAAGCAGCCGCGGGCATTGACGATGTATTGGTCGAGTCGATTCTGCGCAATCGCTTGTCGCATGTGCCGTCTTTGTTCGAAGCGGGCATAGCGCATATTCTTATAGTGCGCGGCCCGCAAGGCTGCAATGCGCACGAAGTGGTGAAGGCTGTTGCACGTGAAGGTGGTCGGCACGTTGTACGAGTTGACGGCATGTCGCTGAGCGCAGGTGAGGATGCTCAGTTTTTGGGCGCTTTTTGCACAATGACCAATTCTCTGCCTTTGATTGCCTACGACCTTGCACCGGGAGAAACCGTCTCGCTACCCTCGTTGAAAGGATATCCCGGCCCGGTGGCGGTTCAATTGGGCACCGAAGGAGGCTTGTCGGCCCTCCAGACCCGAAGAGCCGTTACGCTGGAACTTAGAGCGCCGGATGCCGAACTGCGGGAGGCGTTTTGGCGACGATCACTCAAAGACCGTGAAATCGATTGCTTGGAAGATGTTGTCAATCGCTTTCACCTGGCGGGTGAATACATTCAGCAGGTTGCCGATATCGGCGTGGCGCATGCGGCTTTGGAAGGGCGTGAAATGCTGTGCATGAAAGATGTACGCCGGGCGGCGCGCGCCCTCAACCGTCATTTGCTCGATACACTCGCCGATTATTTGCAGCCGCATGGCGGTTGGTCCTCATTGGTAACGGTTGAATCGACGGCAAATAGATTGCGGGAATTGGAGAAACGCTGTCTGTACCGTGAACAGGTTATTGAGCATCTTGGGCCGGCCTTCGGCAATACGGTGAATCGCGGTGTACGCGCGCTTTTTACGGGAGCCGCCGGTACCGGCAAGACTATGGCGGCACGAATTTTGGCTTCGGAGCTTGGCATGGATCTCTATCGAGTCGATTTATCGGCTATCATTAATAAATACATTGGTGAAACAGAGAAAAACCTGCACCGCATCCTGTCCCGCGCCGAAGCATTGGATATTGTGTTGCTTTTAGACGAAGGGGATTCTCTGCTTGGGCAACGCACCGACGTCAAATCGGCAAATGACCGGTATGCAAACCTCGAGACCAATTTCCTTCTGCAGCGTTTGGAAAACTATCAAGGCATCGTGGTGATTACCACAAATTTGGTCGAGAATATCGACCGCGCGTTTCAACGGCGTATGGATGTCGTGGTGCCGTTTTTCTCGCCGCAAGCGCAGGAGCGTTTGCATATTCTTGGCTTGCATTTACCGAAAGAGCATAAGGTTGATTTAACCTATATGGAGCTGACGGCGCTGCGGTGCCGGTTAACCGGAGGGCAAATCCGAAACGCGGCGATGGAGGCTGCATTGCTAGCCCTGGACGACGGGGCGCATGTGAAGCGCCGACATCTGGAATCGGCCCTTCGCAACGAATATCGGAAAGCGGGCGGGACCTTCCCGCTTGAATACGTGGATGAGTTCAGGGAGAATGACGGCGGCATGACTGAGTTTGTGAGCGCACTGAGTAACCGATAAGCACGATAGACATGGCACAGAAGGATTTCAAACGCAAAACTCGGCGAGCATCCGATGCGGTAAATAGATCGCAGCGCCCGAGTCCGGTCGCGGAGGTCGCAACATACGCGAAAAGCGGACGGTCACGCACCTTGGGCGCCCCCTACCGCTCCCGTGCCGCATTCTCGCTCGGTATCTTGGCAACAAGCCGCCCGGAGGGTGAACCGCCAACCCCAAATCAAGAAAGCGCTTCAGTGGCATATCCCGAAGCCGATTGGTTGTTAAAAACTTCGGATCCCGGCGACGTACTCCCTGCGCGGCAAAAACAACGCCTGGAGAAACGGTTTGGGCATGATTTTGGGGATGTGCGACTTCATACCGGCCCTTCCGCCGATCAAGCGTGCGAGGCGCTGTCGGCGGTAGCCTTCACATACGGAAATCACCTGTGGCTGCATCGACGGACCAATCCTACCAGCGAACGAGTACTTGCACACGAACTCACGCATGTAGTTCATCAAGGATATGCACGACCCTTGGGGCCGCGTACGGCTATTTCGCTGTCGAACGGTCGGGCCGTGGCGCCGCGGGTACGGGGGGAAGCCTCCGCTTACAGGGGGACGGTAGCGCGGACGGCGGGGCGATTGCCGACCGCGGGGGCTACCATACAGCGTTGGAGCGTGCTGGGAGGTCTGCGTCGGTTGGGGGGGCGCATGGTTTCCGGGGTGCGTACGGTAAGACGTGGAATCGTTCGCGTCGGACAAGGCCTGATGAATCTTGGACGCCGCGGACTGATGGCGGTCGTTCGAAGGGTGGCGCCGGACTTTGGACGCCTTTTCGAGCGAGGAGGCATTCGTGGCTTTTTGCGCACACTCATAGCCCGCGGTTTCCGCGGCCTTTTCGGTGGGGTTGTAAATCGCGTGCGTAGTCTGTTTCGGTTCGGCGGAATCGGCGCCCGCCTGCGAAGCATAGGCGAGGTATTCTCCACTGTTGTTCAGCAGCTTGCGCGGAACGACTGTAGCGCCTTGACCCGTGCCGCGCGAAGTTTTGCGGGATTCATGTCGCGTACCTTTGAACCGATCACGAGCCGAATACGGTTGATGGCCGACGCGATCGCGGGATTCTTCAGAGATATCTGGAATGCGGTAGGTGTGCCCATCATGCGGTTTTTGCGGATGCTTGGGGGAGCCGTCTGGAGAAGCATCCGTCGCTTTATCGGTAGGATAGGGGAAATTATCGGCCGCGTAAAAAACGCTTTGGGTGGAGCATGGACCCGGGTGAAAAGGTGGTTCGGCATAGAGGCCGATGAGGGAACCGGCGAGGGGGGCGGGGTTTGGAACTGGATACGAGATAAAGCGGCCGCGGTGTGGGATAGTATCAAGGGACCGCTCCAGCCCGTTCTCGGACCGTTGCGGGTAGTGGGTGGAGTGCTTTTGGTGCTTTCTCCGATAGGACCAATTCTGTTAGTCATTCAGGCCTGGCCCTACTTACGCCGCGCCTTTGGCTGGTTGCGGGAGCGCTGGCGAGATCTGAATCTT
>WJJU01000624.1 GCA_014729595.1 Chitinivibrionales bacterium | reverse complement strand
TCTTCGCCCCGTGGGAACCATCGGACTCTCGGTCACCAATCGAACGGACGCCCGGTTGAAACATCAGACCATGCCGCTAAGTGACACGGTCGGTGGAGGGCGACTGTCGATCGCTCAGAGTGGCGGCATAACCGGTTGGGAACTTGGGTGGGGACGAGTCTTGGGGTCACGGCTCTATGTTGGCGTAACCTACCAACGCATCTATTTAAACATGGACAGCACCTTTACCCGTGAAGTTACCTCCGTCGTCGGAGACACCGAATGGGACAGTACTCACACGCTTTTCAGAGGCAATGGATTTCGTGCGGGCATCCTTCTTCCGCTCGGCGATTTCCATGTCGGTATCAGCGGAAGTCATGTTTTCGAAGCTCCGCTTGAAAAGTCGGTTGGTACCTATCGGTACGAAAACAATTATGGTAGCGAAAAGACCATTTCCACGGTCAAGCGCGAAAAAAATCTGAAGATCCCCTCCGCGGTATCGATAGGTCTTGCTTGGCAAGGAGATTCAAAATGGCTTGTCGCATCGGACGTATCGGTTTCGGCCTGGCGGACCTATTCCGCCGGCGGTTTACTTCCCACCGTCGATCGTGACTATGCACCGTCTTTTTCGTTAGGTGCTCAATATATACCCGCGCCTAATCTTCTCGCCCCCAAATACTGGGAAACGATACGATACAGGTCCGGTTTCCGTGCCCATGCACTCCCGCTGGAGAACAATTCGGAATATGCATTTTCTTTGGGCACCGGCCTTCCTCTGCGAGGTGGCGGCCTATTAGACCTGTCCTTAGAGGTGGGACGTCGAGGAGATGAGCACTTAAGAGATTTATCCGAGACATTCGTCCGATTCGGCGTCGGGTTCAACGGCGGACGAATGTGGAGCAGGTCCCAAGATACGAATTACTGATTTATGGCTCGGCTCTACCCATTAACGGGAGTTGTCTTATGGCGACTGGTGGCAAAGCTGACCGACGGAAAACGGCCTCGAGTACGAACAGTGAGATTGGCGGTAAGGTAAAACCCACCGGCAAAGCTACCCGAAAGCACGCTCCACTGAAAGACGACAAAAAGGAATCCGCAACCGGCAATCCGAAAGCGGAAACCCGAGCCGAGGTCGGCTCAACTTCAGGCAAAAAATCCGGGAAACGCATTCCTCAAGAAACAGCGTCTAATAAATCAACGCCACGTACGAGTTCGGCCTCCGACCCACAAGCCGACTCCAAGTGCGCGAGTGACAAAAAGCAGGCGGTCTCACGGGTCAAGAAGCCGACACGACAAAGCTCCACCCCCAAAACAAATTCGCCCGAAATTACCTTCGCCGAATCGACGAACCGGGCAAAAGAAATACGATCCAAAAGAGAACGATCACCCGGCCCCCGGTATTTTTTCAGAGCGGATATCCCCCAACAATACGGTGAGACCTATTTGATCGCTATTCCACGCGACCCGGAATGGATTTACACCTATTGGGAAGTCAACGAAGAAACGCTTGCGCATATCAAACGCCGAACAGGTGAAAGATCATTCTCGACGGCAAAGCGGGTATTGCGTTTGCTCGATGTGACGGATGTCGATTACGACGGAAGCAATGCGTGGAACCATACGGACATAGAAATCACCCCGTTTGCCGACAGTTGGTATATCAAAGTACCGCAGGCAGGACGATGCTACGTAGTCGAACACGGGCTTCTTACCGCCGGAGGTGATTGGGTTATAATAAAGCGCTCGAAATCCGTCGAAATTCCCCGCGACGGGGTAAGCGAAGAAATTGACGATGAATGGAGTACGCTCGAAACGGAGGAACTAATTCGAGTTTCAGCCTCGAATGCCGACATCACCTTCGGCGGCGGGCATTGTAATTCTTCATCATCAAGAATTAACCTTAACGCACCTTCCTCGCGATGAATCCTGTGGCCAATGCAGAATTTAAAGGGAGCCTTATACTTTTTCTCCATGCGCACTTGCCGTATGTTCGGCACCCTGAGTGCGACTATTTCATGGAAGAAAACTGGTTTTACGAAGCACTGACCGAAACATATCTCCCGCTACTATCGGTTTTGGAAAACCTTGGAGAGGACGGCGTTCCGTTCAGACTGACCGTTTCGATGTCACCACCGTTGGTGTCAATGATGACAAACGAATTGCTCCAGGAACGCTACGTCCGCCATATCGATCGGCTCATTGAACTCGCCGACAAGGAGGTTTACCGCACGCGCCGAACCCCCACACTCGCCGGGACCGCCCGAATGTACCGGGAACGATTCGCCGCTTGTCGACGCATTTTCGTGCAAACGTGGGACGGAAATTTGGTAAAAGCGTTTCGTCAACTGCAGGAGTGCGGCATGCTCGAAATAGCCACCTCCGGCGCCACCCACGGTTTTTTCCCCACTTTGCAACCTAACCCCCCGGCGATTCGGGCCCAGATACGGATTGCGGCTGAATCGCACGAGAAATGGTTTGGCCGTCGTCCAAAGGGAATATGGCTCCCCGAATGCGGCTACTATCCGGGAGTAGAGCATCTGCTCGAAGAAGCGGGCATACGGTATTTCATTATGGATACTCACGGCATACTTTTTGGGGAGCCGCGCCCCAAATATGGCGTATTCGCGCCGGTGATATGCCGCGGTACAAACGTTGCGGCTTTTGGACGCGATATTGAGTCATCCAAATCGGTATGGAGTTCAAAAGAAGGGTATCCGGGTGATTTTGCATATCGGGACTTTTACCGCGATATCGGCTACGATTTGGCCATGAACTACATTCGCCCATACATAGACCCTACGGGGGTTCGAATCGCAACCGGCATAAAGTACTATCGCATCACCGGCGAAACCGACCCCAAGGAGCCATACAATCGTCGAGCCGCACTTCACCGCGCCGCCGTGCACGCCGGAAATTTTATGCACAACCGAGAAAAGCAGGTGGAATATTTGGCGTCGATTATGGATCGCCCCCCGGTCGTCGTCGCTCCTTACGATGCCGAACTGTTCGGGCATTGGTGGTATGAAGGGCCCGACTGGTTAAACTTTCTGATTCGCAAAATCGCTTTCGAGCAAAAAACGATCACTCTTAGCACACCGTCCGATTATTTGGCCGCCTATCCGACAAATCAGATCTGCCGTCCCTCTCTCTCGAGCTGGGGATACCGTGGGTACTCCGAGGTATGGCTTGAATCAAGCAATGAGTGGATTTACCGCCATCTTCATCAAATGGCGAAACGCATGCATGAACTCGCCCGCCGTTACGGCGGCGAGCACAATGGTTTGACACGCAGAACGCTTAACCAAATGGCACGAGAACTTCTCCTGGCGGAATCTAGTGACTGGGCTTTTATCATGAAAACCGGCACAGTGGTTCAGTATGCGGAACGTCGTACAAAGGAGCATATCGCCAATTTCATGCGCCTTTATAACGACCTCGACAACAATGCTCTCGACCCGGCATTTATTACCCTGCTGGAATCTCACAACGACATATTCCCCGATCTGGATTTTCGCGTTTACGCGTACTGAGCCCTCGCTCCGGGAACGACCTTGTAAAGAGCCATACAAGGTAAGGTAAAATGTATCGGTTTGGTTATATGCGGCTGTTTTTGGTCCGAATCTAGCCGGCGGAGCTTCATGTACTGATTTTTTAGAGTTCCACGATTCCGATCGATTTTCGTAATGGAGGGGAAAGGGGCTTGGAGAGTACTTTACAAGCGGTTTTCAAGCCCCCTTCGCGTCATTTTCGTTGTTACCAAACGTTTTCATCTTGCGCAGCGTGGAGCTACGGCGTTAAAGGTAATGGACATAACAACGAAAAGGGCCGGCAAGGGCGCCGGAAGGTATTTTTTTACGATGCTCTCTTTGAATCGCTTTCAAAATGAACCGCTAATCAGGCCAAGCGGACGATCTGCCTTTTTTGGTGCGCCTTCTCACCATATCTGTGATAATATGCCTCGTCTACCACTTTGCGGGGTCCCATCCACAGGCTTTCTCGCTCGGCCCTCCCTGATGTAGCTCATTCTGAAAGCGGCTCTTAGTCGTCGCTGAGATCGACCGGAACAACACCGGTTGTTCCTGCGCCACCGCGTTTGATAATGGTGGCGGGGGATTTGCCGGCACTATCGGCCAAGGCCGTATCCGACGGCTCGCCGTCACGGGCATTGGGTTCCTGCGAGGCCAAAAGTGCGGCCGTTTCCGCGGTCCCGCGGGCGTTGGCGGTACTGTCGTGAGTTAAGGCGGTTCCACTTCTTAGCTGTCGGGCTTCTTGAATATTGTAGGCGAAATAGAAGCTTCCACCAATACCGACGGTCAAGAAGAGACCCGCAACCGCCACTCTCCGAATAAATGTAGTAAATAGACTTAACGAAGAAGTAGGGATCGGTGTCTTACCGCAGGCTTCGCGTATTCTTTCATCAAGACTTGGCGTGGTGGAATATTCGAGATTTTGGGGTGTGAAGTAAAGCTGTTTTTCTTCTTGATAGCGCTCAAACTCGGTTCTGCATTTCTCACATGTTGCCAGATGATTTTCAAATGCAGCCTTTCGATTTTCTTCGAGTTCATCCGAACTCAACAACAAACCCTCTTCAATCCACCTATCGCACTCCATGCACTCCCCTTTTTTCGAGTTCCTTACGGATATTTCTGAGTGCCAGCCTCATTCGCCCAAGGGCCGTATTAATAGGGCATTGCATTATCACCGCAATGTCCTTGAACGGCACGTTCCCTAACTCCCGCAGAAGAAACACTTCTTTTTGGAGCGGGTCGAGCTTGTCGACAGCCTCTCGTACCAGCGTTCTGATATCGCTGTTTGAAGCGGCGTCGACGGGAGACTCAAGCCTCGAACCCATCGATCGCTCAGTATCGTCCCGATGTTCCGTTTCAACCTTGACGTGCCTGAAATGATCGATCGTGCGCTTGTGCGCAATGCCGAACAACCAGCTCAAAAAACTACGCCGTCGGTCAAACTGATTTGCATTTCGCAAGGCGGCAAGAAACGTCTCTTGCATTATATCTTCGGCCAACTCTCTTTCTCCGGTCATTCGTACAATGAAACCGAAAATCCGATTTCTGTACCTATCATAGAGTTGAGCGAATGCCTTGCCGTCGCCTTTGGTCCACCGGTCGAACAGAACCTGATCAGGTGTGCTCTCGTTCATTAAGATTACGATCTCAAAAATGGATTATTGAAACTAATAGACCTTAAGAGTCCGTTATTTACAGTAGCCCTAAATCTTTCATTGCCCGCTCATAGACGCGGCGTTTGAATTCAACCACCCGCCGAAGCGCCTCTTTAGGCGTGACCCACTGGTAATCATCGAATTCAGCATTGGGTTGCGCCACAACTATACTGCTTTCATCCGCCTCCAGCTCCGCCAGGACCCATCGCTGCCGCTGCCCTACATAGCCCGGCTTGGCATCAACCCACTTCGGAAAATCATAGCAATACCATTGCGGCGACAACGCTATGATCTTTATTCGGTCCGTGCCGATCTCCTCACGCAACTCTCTGCGCAACTCCTCAACCAGTGCACGCTCGGAATGGACTCCCCCTTGCGGGAACTGCCACCCCTGCCGGGGCGGTGACCCCACCCGATGGCAGACAAGTACGCCGCCGTCCGATTTCCGTCGAATGACGGCGCAAACATTATTACGGTAGTGTGCCTCGGTGGGCGTTTCCAACTTTTAGAAAGCCTTTCGATATTCCTCGGCAATAGCCGGATTCTTGGAATCAAGCCGGTAAGCTTTCTTAACGTGCTGCTCATACCTACCGTCGTCTTTGCGTAGCTTGGCCACCTTGGCCAGTCCCAGTTCCGCCAAAGCGAATTCCGGGTTTTCCCGCAAAGCCCGCTCATAAAACTTCTGTGCCCATGAGGGCTTGCTCTGCAAAAGATACACTTCGGCACGC
>WJJU01000623.1 GCA_014729595.1 Chitinivibrionales bacterium | reverse complement strand
GTGCAAGGTCTTGAGATGAGAAGGCTTGAAGGTATCGCAGGGCATACCCACCGGGGTATGTTCAATCCCGCGGTGCGGGATGAAAGCCTTATCGCTCAAGAGCTTGTGCGATCTTCCACGAGAGAATCGGCGTATTTAGGTTATAAGTGATGTTCTGAATACGCATAACCATAGCCGTGCGGATACGGGGGATTACAAAATAAGCGGAACGACGGAATCAACACGCATACGGCCGTTCCAATAACCGCTTGAACCGAATACACCTTCGCAACCAGAGAAAGGTTCTTTGCGTATAGCCGCTACCTGTGCTACTCCCTTTTTTCTTGCTCTGACTCATGGCATTGCGCCCAGTGCTATATACTATATTTATAGGCTGTCTCGAGCACCCGTTTATATGTCCGGCCTCGCTATTCATTTTGTAAAGACAATCCAACGGGGCACAGGCGCCGGAGGGCCCCGAACGTCGCGCTCTCGAGCTTTGGGAATCGAGTCGGCAACCATTCGCCGCATTTCAAAATACCGACGCTTTGCCGTCATTCGCACGGGCCATCTCACTTATCACAATACAGGGAGCATTGCATGGCTACCAAAAAAAGCAACACGCGCCAACCCCAGGTCACCGGCAGATCCGCAGCGGTCGAACAGGCTCTGGGGCAAATTGAAAAGCAACACGGAAAAGGCGCAATCATGCGTCTTGGTTCAGAAGAACAGAAGATCGATGTTCGGGCAATTCCAACGGGTGCCTTGTCGTTAGATGCCGCACTCGGTGTTGGCGGTTTCCCCAAGGGACGGATTGTCGAGATCTATGGACCGGAATCATCCGGGAAAACCACACTCGCTCTTCATGCCATCGCTAACGCTCAGAAGGCGGGCGGGATCGCGGTTCTTATCGACGCCGAATATGCATTCGATTCATCGTATGCCCGAAAATTGGGTGTTGATGTCGAAAACCTTTTAGTTTCGCAGCCGGACAGCGGTGAGCAGGCACTGGAGATTGCCGATACGCTTGTCCGAAGCGGAGCGGTGGATATCATTGTCGTAGACAGTGTCGCCGCGCTGGTGCCGACCGCGGAACTCGAAGGCGAAATGGGAGACAGCCATGTCGGTCTTCAGGCACGGCTCATGTCGCAAGCGCTGCGGAAACTTACCGGAATCATTTCTAAATCCGGCACCTGCCTTGTTTTCATCAACCAGCTTCGCATGAAAATCGGCGTCATGTTCGGCAATCCGGAGACCACCACCGGCGGTAATGCACTGAAGTTCTACTCCTCGGTGCGGGTCGATGTTCGCCGTATTGCGGCTATCAAGGACGGCGAAAATGTGGTCGGTAATCGTACTCGGGCCAAAATTGTCAAAAACAAGGTTGCACCGCCGTTCAAGTTGGCCGAATTCGACATTATGTACGGCACCGGAATCAGCTTTGCCGGCGATCTTCTTGACCTCGCGGTTCAGAACGATGTTGTCGAAAAAAGCGGAGCATGGTTCTCGTTCGAAGGCGAACGCCTTGGTCAGGGACGCGAAAAGGCGAAGGATTTCCTTACCGAAAATCCCGATATTTTAAACACTATCGAGGATAGGGTTAGAGAAATCCTGGCGTTGCCCAACGCGCATCGCGCGGAGAACGAAGGCGACAAGCAAGAGAAGGCGGTAGAAGCCAAGGCATCGTAGGCCATCAAGCTGATTGCCGATTCTATTCGATGGGAAGCGCCGCCCGCGTGGGTGGCGCTTTTTTTTGGTGTGTTGGGGGATGCTTAATTGGAGGCGTATTTGGGGGACGCGTGCATTGGAAACGGAGGTATAATAAGCGGAGCGTTACTCCACAGCGTGGCGACGCTCCGCTCGTGTGCCGTCGATGAAATTGCCGCCGTGCCTTTACTCAAAAACACTCCGCAACAGGGACCATCATGGACGTCGTAATCACACGAATACAGGCAAATAGGGTTGGCGAATTAAGAAAATTGCCTCGATCACCTTGGAGCAAGTAAAAATCGATGACACTTAGCCGATTTGCGGTATATCAAGTACAACGAATAGAATCACACCCCGATTCCTTGCCTGCGTTCATCGGAAAAATCGATATTTTCCAAGCCTGTAAAGCGTCGTGATTCATCCCGCTTTGGACGGCAAAGGTGCCTGTGGTTCTGCTAAAGGCGACCGGCGGGGTGGTTCACCTATATGGTGAAATGGACGGGATTGTATTACGTATATGATATATGGTAAGTCTTCGCGGTTATTCCGCATCAGTACCGAAGCCGGCTTCGCCGGAGAGGCCGAAAGCCGGAAGGCTGGATGCGAAAGATAAACGCCTGACGGCAGAGGCCGGAGGCCAACTGAAGAAGGTGGCGTTGAGGACTCACATATCTACGTTTTTTCGCGGATGATGCACGGGAAGATACCAAATACGTACTACAGCATAGACCTTAACGTAACGCCTAAACCTTGATCCACCCATGGGTTCCATTATGAACGATATCGTTGAAATTCGAGTATTCTACTGGCTTCACGAAGCCGAAATGGCCCGGATGCATCTGGAGAGCTGCGGCATTTCTTCTGAAATTTTCAATGCTGGAATTACGGCCATAAACCCGTTACTCGGCGGTGCTGTCGGCGGGGTTAAACTGATGGTCCGCAAAGAGGATTATGAAGAATCCCAAAAGATACTCGATCAATATGATAGGGAACAAAACAGATAATGCTCCATCCCCAATGCTCATACCGTGGCATAGAGGCAAAATCACCGTTCAAGTTATTTTTCGATTGCTTCGATTTGACTTGAAGCGTAATGATTACCGGCTTTTTTGGCCAAATCGCGCGAAGTCTCGAGAAGCGAGGCGACGCTTTTCGCGGGGCTCACGCGGAATAATTGCTCCCAACACTGTTTGGCGTCATCGAATCTTCCCATAGCGATCAACGTTGATGCATATTGACAAAAAAATCAGCTCTCAGTTTGTAGTGCGGACACACGGCCTTTTGGTATACCACCGCGGAATCATGGTGGCCGTCCAAATAAAATGCTTCACCGAGCGAGAGAAGCTGCGATGGTCGACGGCCTAATTCCTCAATACTACTTTGATACACCTGAGCTAATTCATTTTGCGGCCATACCGTGAAGAGAATTAACCCCATTTCCAAAATTCGCCATATTCTAAAGGATAGAATAGCGCCGCGCCCAAAGCAACTCAATGGAAAAATGTTGCAATAGGGTCCATAAGGGGCGGTACCGGACAACAAACCCTATCGTGCTTGGTCGCTATCGGCGCCACCGGACGAAAACCCTGCGATTTCCTCCAAAAACATCTCGCCATAGCGACTAAACTTTGCATCGCCGACACCGGTAACCATGAGCATCTCCTGCTCGTTTGAGGGCATGCATGATGCCATGTCGCGAAGGGTGCGGTCGGCGAATACCATGTAGGGCGGTATGCCCTGTTCTCGGGCGAGGCGGGTACGAAGGGAACGGAGGATTTCGAACAATTCGGAGTTTTCGGCCGCCGGACTTTTTGCGCGGCTTTGTTTCTTTGGTGCTTCGTGGTGAATGATAGTGACCGTTTTTCGGCCCCCCAGCACTTCCT
>WJJU01000622.1 GCA_014729595.1 Chitinivibrionales bacterium | reverse complement strand
GGCATGCCGAGATCGAGAGCACTAATTCCCGTCCACTTTCCGGTCCCTTTTTGACCGGCGGTATCGAGAATCGTATCGAGCACGTACTCACCGTTTTTATCTTTATAGCCGAGAATATCGCGCGTGATCTCAATGAGGTAACTATCAAGCTCGCCCTTGTTCCACTCGGCGAACACTTCGTGCATTTCATCGTTACTCATCCCGAGTCCTTCTTTCATAAGCTGATAGGCCTCGCAGATAAGCTGCATATCGCCGTATTCGATTCCGTTGTGGGTCATCTTTACATAGTGACCGGCGCCGTCTTCACCAACCCAGTCACAGCAGGGCTCACCCGACGGTGTTTTGGCGCACACCGCCTGAAAGATGTCTTTCACCAACGGCCAAGCCTCCGGATTCCCGCCGGGCATCATCGAAGGTCCGTGACGTGCACCTTCCTCGCCGCCGCTGACTCCCGTGCCGATATAGAGAAGTCCCTTCTCCGCCAGATACTTGGTTCTTCGTATAGTATCGGGAAAATGGGAATTGCCGCCGTCGATAATCAGATCACCCTTATCCAGGTGCGGAAGCAACGTCTCGATGAATTTGTCGACCGCATCCCCCGCTTTCACCATGAGCATGATCTTTCGCGGCTTCTTCAGCATCGAAATCATCTCTTCAACGGAATGCGCTCCCAAGATCGTTTCGCGCCCCTTTGCGGCTCCTTCGATAAAATCGTCCACTTTCGAGGTCGTGCGGTTATACGCCACGACGGTATAACCTTTATCGTTCATGTTTAGAATTAGGTTCTGACCCATAACAGCCAGCCCGATCAAGGCGATATCACCCTTAGCCTCCGCCATTGCACGATCCTTTCGTTTGAGAATATGTATTATTCCACTGGTTTACAGTTTTTTCGCATTGTGCACCGGTAAAACACACGCAAGCCGCAGGCATCGTCTTTTGCCGAGGCCTCTTGCGCGGATGACAGGGGGTAAGCCTAAAACCGACATGTGAATCGGCCGTTGCCGACCGCTCAATCTTTAAAACGATTTTCGTGCGCCCAAAGTCCAATGGCCGGATTGGGTACGAAAAAGACCTCTTCATTGTCCACCATATTCCAGTTGGCCCGAAGCTTCTTTGGGTCGTAGCGTTTTGTCATGCTCTCAAGGTCGGCATATCTGAACCCCGCCCCCTCTATCTCATCTTTGGATAATTTCCCGGGGCAATAAGTGACGGTAAAACGCCCTTCCGAAGAACCGTGAATCAGGTGCGCCGCCGCGCCGAGACTCGCCGCCAGATCATCCTGTTCTTTTACAAGTTCGAGCACACGTTCGGTACCGCAATAGCCATACTTGCGGATCAGCGCGTCTATTCCGGGGTCCTCACCGAACTCTCTGACTCCCGGAGCCAAAACGATAAGCTCCCCGCCGTCAGCCAACGCCATTCGAGTCCGATAAATGCTTTTGTTACCCAACCATGTGCTCTTAAATTCCGTCGGATCAAGATATACCACCGCCTTGGCTATCTCGTGGTCGAGCATGGTAAAATTGACGTTTAGGCTCAATTCAGCCGCGCGGTTGAAACACTCGATATCATCGCCTATGAACAAGCCACGCGTGACAAGATTTCCATCTTCACCAGATCCGACAACCGTCTGCACATAAAGGACCGGGAGATTCTTGGCGAACTGTTCCGACGCATAGTTCATTACTCGACGGACCGGATTGTCCGCGCGTCCCATTATACGTTCCATTCCATAAGCCGCGCCCAGAAAATGGCTTTTCCCGATACCTTCAGCCCCGCCCGTACCAACAAACAAATTTTTATTATAATTGGCCATCCCTATGACTTCATGCGGCACGACCTGACCGATCGAAAGGATTAGGTCAAAATCGCCGTTCACCACCAGTTCACCAATTTCCGCGGGCCAAGCGAAATCAACCGCCCCTTCGCTCTCTTCCCGGACGTACTCTGCCGGAACATGGCCCAGTGTCACAAACCCGTTTCGCCAGTCATGCGGACGAAACAACGAGCGCGGAATATCACCAAACATTACCCCTATCTCTTCATCGGACATCGGAAAATGGGTTCCAATCGCGGGAAGGATGTCGGTAAGCTTGTCGTTATAGTAGGCATGGGCGTAACGGGTTATCTCGCCCGCCCGCGAATGGAATCGGGTGAAATCCGGGGGAATCGCCAGCACTTTGGACCTATTACCGAGCTTCCCGAGCGCTTCATACAACCCCTCCCGCAGATCCTCGGCGGTCAGTGAGTCGTCGGCGGAGCCGCGTGCATAGTAGAGCATAATTCACTTCTCCCAAGGCGCCTTCTCGGGAAGGCAAGCATTAAACTCATCAATCAGCATTTTTTCGTATTCACCGGCGTATTTACCGGCAAAAAAGTTTTCCAGCGCCTCCTCGTGCAACCGCTTCCACGACGCTTCCTCGGCACCGGGAACGATTGGATAGAACAGGGCTTCGTTGGCTTTCGCCGCTTTCAAATCACCCGGCGCATCACCTATCATCATAATTTTCTCGGCAGGGTACTTCCCTTTGGCCGCCAGCGCGATATGCTCGGCCTTAGAGCCCATTTCCTGCCCTGCGATCATTCGCACGAATTGATCGATGTCATGCTCGGCCCACTCACGGTTCAGCGCCTCGCACGGAGTCTGAGAAACCACAATGGTGTCGCACCTCGCTTGCATCATCTTCAGACTCTTACGCACGCCGGGAAACGGCGGAATGCCGTGCACCAACTTACGGATATCATCATTGACTTCGGTGGTCCAGGCCAACGCACAATTTAAATCCTTATCAGGATTCTTTCGTACTTCGGCTTCAAGGGCGGGATTGCCAAGTCGCGTTTCCCGCTCCGCCCATTCCCGCACCGCCCGAAGAGCGGGAACTTCGATTCCGCGCGCCGCAACCTCTTCACGATTCCGCAGCATGTCCAGAGAGCGAATCAACGCAAGAAAACGGTTAAGGCCTCGCGTCTTGGAATACAGGTTTACAAATTCCCATGTTTCGCGCGCATATTTTGATACCGCCTGCAAGCCGAAGTGGCCAATATATTGCGGACAAAAGCATTCTTTATGCTTGATCTCCATCGTGTCGAACGCGCAACCGTCCGAATCTACGCCGATAAAAAATTCATTGTGAGGCTTGAGTTCATCGAGTTGCCGAGCCGTATTCTCCGTCACCATCCACATCCTTCCGCTCTAAAATCAGAGCCGCCAAAAACAATTAATTTTCATCTATCCCACGGTACCTGACGGTTGCCGATATCAGGTCCGTATCGTACCAAGCGAGCTGCTTGGGAATCAAAGCGGTAAATCAAAAGATCGTACTTTCTCATCCCTTGCAAGGCATTGATCCATTGCGGACGGTGAGAACGTATGATGCCCACAATCCACAAAAGGCGCCGAGGGAATACTTTCGCCCCGTCTAAAGTTTATCGCACTCTTCCGTTGGCGGATGAGCCAGGAAAATACGTCCTAAGAGGAGTCGCCGGCAAGGCACGTTTGCCGCACGTTCCTCTCGGCGGCCTTTTTCGCCCATTTTCAGGCCATTCGGCACGCGACGACCTGTGCACGCCGAAGGAGTCACCGAATGTATCACCCGGACACGAACTCGGTACGCAAAGCGCCGCATGCGATGAAGCGTGATCACGCATACCGGCATCCCTCACCGCAAAGCCATACTCGATGAAGCATACGATTGAGCCTCGTGTAGGTTCATGCATAATCAGGCGGAGAGCCTCGCGGACGGCGTCACGGCGAGCGAGGTTTTACCCGGCGGAATACTGGTGTACCATCCGGTTGAGCTTTGGTACCATACGCTTACGATTTGTTTTTTTTCTTCTTTTGGGCGACCTCGTGCTCCGGCGCCCGGAAGCCAAGATCCCGAAGCTTTAGCAAAATATGGGGATCAGTATCACCACCTTCGAGCGGGTGATGGCGGAACTCAAGACGTTTGGGATACTCTTTGCGTAAGACGTCAAACCTTTCCGCACGCTTGTCCTTTTCGAGTTCGACGAGATTGTTCATTCCACGTGTATCTCTAAAGATCGGATAAGCACCGGCTATCGCGTCAAACACGGGATCGGGCGATTGGCTTAAGTCGATACGGTTGGCTTGTTCGCGCTGAAGGTACGGCTCAATGCTCCACCGCGGCTCGGCAAAGAAAAATGCACACGCGGCATCATACACCATCTGTGAGCCCGTCAACTTACCGTCATAGGAATACCCCGCGATATGGGGAGTGGCAATATCCGCCACGGCGACCGTATCCATGTTTATCGTAGGTTCGTTCTCCCAAACATCGAGAACAATCCCGCCCAAATGCTTATGGTGCGCCCGCAGATGACGTTCATCAACCACGCCGCCGCGGCTGGTGTTGATTAGTATCGCCCCCTCCTTCATTTTGGCGATGAACGCCTCGTCGACCATCCGATAGGTTGCGTCGCGACCCGCGGAATTGAGCGGAACGTGGACGGTAACAACATCGGCCTCGGCGAGTACCCGTTCGAGAGGCAAAAAGCTGTCGCTTCCCGTTAATCGTTTTTTGGGCGGATCATTGAGAAGGCACTCCATTCCCAGCGCTTGGCCCATCCTGAGCATACGACTACCAACGTTGCCGACCCCGATAATGCCCAGGACCAATTGCTCGGTCCTGATTTCTCGATCATGCGCCAGATGAACGATAGCCGAGGTGACATACTCCGCAACGGAGTTGGCGTTGGAACCCGGAGCGCTGGCAAAACCGATATTGTTCCCCTTAAGGAACTCAGTATCGACATGGTCGAGACCTATCGTCGCGGTGGCGACAAATTTCACCGACGTACCTTCCAACAGTTCCCGATTCACCTTTGTGACCGAGCGTACCAATAAGATTTCGGCACTTTCAACTACCGCGCGATCTATTGTGCGCCCATCGACACAGACCACATCCCCTAAGCCGTCAAATGCTTCCTCAACCAACGGTATGTTTGCATCGGCAACTATTTTCACGCTTTTGTCCTACTCTTTTCGGGCGACCCTTACGGGTACAGTATTGACTCTCCACCAAAAATACCATATTTCACCCGCGCCGAACGGCTTTTAGCGCACAAATACCGGGAGTTTTTCTGGTTTATCGCACTCAGGCGACCGATAACTCGGCTCATGTCCGACACCCCGAGGCGCGAAGGGCGTGATTAGACCATGAAGCCGGTATTATTTTTTAATTACTATCGCCTTTGCCCCCGGCGCAGTCACACATAACGAGACGACGGTCGTGAGGTCGTTTTTGGGCGAACGACTAATTAATGTACCTTCTCGGGGCCGGCCTCATCTTTCCTTGTTCGTTTACAGCCAACGACTACGGAGCCACATGACTATAGAGGAACAAATCAAATCTTCAGTGTGGGGAGCCGTTCTGGGCGACGCGCTGGGGGTACCGGTCGAATCAAGCACACGTGCGGAACTGGCACTGTGTTCGGTTAAAAACATGCTCGGTTTCGGCCGCTACGATCAGCCGCGAGGTACCTGGTCCGATGATTCCGCGATGGTGCTGTGCACAATGGAGAGCCTGTGCAAGGGGTATAATCTCGAAGACATGGCGCGAACGTTTTGCTCATGGATGTTTGAAGGCCAATGGACCGCTACGGGTTTTGTGTTCGATGCGGGCATTACTACGTTAACGGCACTCGAAAGCATCCACCGAGGCGAGCGATGCGCGCGCGACTCCGGCGCGGCAACCGAAGACGACAACGGAAACGGCTCTCTTATGCGCATACTTCCCGCAGCGCTTTATTTTGCCGATGAAGAAATCTCCACCTTCCTGAATCATATTCACGAAGTATCCGCGATAACGCATGCTCATCCGCGCGCGATGGTGGGATGCGGTATCTATGCACTGCTCGTGCGCCGTCTTTTGGAAGAACCCGTCAAGGAAGCGGCCTACCAAAGCGCGGTGCGCGACGCCCAACAATACTATGGTCGGGACAAACGCTTCGGACCGGAGCTAAAACATTACCTGCGCATACTTTCGGGCACAATCACTTCGCTCGAAGAGCGGGAAATTGAGACAACCGGCTATGTCGTGCATACGCTCGAGGCGGCGACGTGGAGCTTTTTGCATCATGACACTACCGCCGGAATCCTTTTACAGGCGGTTAACCTCGGCCTGGAAACGGATACGACCGGAACCGTAGCCGGCGGTTTGGCCGGCCTAACCTACGGGCTCGAGGGCGTACCGCGGGACTGGCTTGACTCTCTGGCACGCGGAGAAGACATTGCGAAGCTAATCGAACAGTTCGCCGCGGTTTCGCTGAACCGAAGAATGAAAGTGTGAATATGAAACCTGTTGCCATTCGCGATTTCGATCTACTCGTCCTCGGCGAAACATTCGTCGAATTCCGTACCGACGGAGAACTGGCGTACTGTGAGTCATACGACAAAGACGTTGGTGGTGCGGACATTTACGTAGCTGCCACGGCGGCGCGACTTGGCTCGGCGGTATCGCTGGTGACCGCTATCGGGCGTGACCCGTTCCAAAGCATGATTCGCGACTCCCTGCTTTCTCATGGAATCAATATCGACAATGCCATAACCAGCGACGGTTTCAACGGCATGTATTTCACGAGCACTCGTCATCCGCAGGCGCGCGAATATCTTTATCACCATGTCGGGAGTGCGTCGGACAAGATCACCCCGACTCTGATATACGACGATCTAATCGAAAATTCGAAAATCGTCTACGCCTCCAGCGAACTGCAATCCGTTTCCAAGGCTGCGCGCCACGCCGTTTTCAAAGCTTTTCATTTTGCCCACATAAGTGATATCATGGTCGCCTACGATCCCAACCTGCGCCTGCACCGCTGGTCTCTCGACGACGCCAAAGAGAGCCTGTGGAGCGTTCTCCCACTTATCGACGTCATTTTTCCATCGGCACCGGACGAATCGAAAGCTCTGTTCGGCTATGAGCGCCCGCTCGATGTAATCGGATTCCTTTGGGACCGAGGCGTATCGATCGTGGCGGTGAAAACCGGGCCGGGCGGATGCATGGTCGGTTACGACGGCAAAGTAGAGGAATTTACGCATGAAGGATACGAGGGAGACGTGAAACATGTATCTCTGATCGGCTCCGCATTCAACGGCGGCTTTCTCCACGGAATCGCCCGCGGCTACGACCCGTTCACGGCCGCCAAACTGGCCAACGGCGTAGCACTCTATAAAGGCGTCAGCGGCGACGGAATCGGGTCACTTCCCACTCATCAAGATCTTGCCTGAAGCAAACATGTGGATGATCGTTATTCCCCCCGAAGGGGCCGCACGAGTCGTCGCCGACCACTTGGCGGACGCTTACGATGCACTGAACGTCCCTCACGCCATTTTCGATATGGGTCGCGTTCTGCCGGGGATGCGCAAAATGCTCAAGCATCCCGACGAACAAATGGTAATCGATTGGGCCAACGAGCACCTTGCCGTCCGTACCTTCGACGCTCGCGCGACGCATGTGATGGTTCTCGCCCTCTGTCGGGTCTCGTTGTTCACTCTGAATATTTTCCGCAAACACGGGATCAAAACGATTCATTGGTTCTACGAAGACTTTAGACGTGCTCACTATTGGCGGCAAGTGCTTCCCGGCTATGACTATTTCGCCGCGATTCAGCATGGCCCCGTCGAAGAGGCGTGCGGAAACCTTGATGTGAACTATTCTTTAATAAACACCGCGACGGCCCTAATGTCCGCCCCCCCCGCGGACTCCCCCGAATACGAT
>WJJU01000621.1 GCA_014729595.1 Chitinivibrionales bacterium | reverse complement strand
GATTGTGCGGACGGCGATCGAAGTGCATTTTCCGCATCACGGTATTGTGGGTGAAGAGGGTGGGCGGCAGGCAAATGATGCGGAGTACGTGTGGGTGGTTGATCCGCTCGACGGTACCCATAACTACATCCGCGGCATACCGCTCTATGGTGTTTCAATTGGGGTTATGCGTAAGGGTTGTCATGTTGTCGGCGTCGTGTATATGCCCGAGACCGACTGCATGTATGCGGCGGAGCGGGGGGCGGGGGCGTTTCGTAACGGTCGACGAATACATGTCTCGTCGACAAAGGAACTTGCTCGTTGCAGTATGTCGTTTGATTCCGGGATCAGACGTGCGCCCCGACGAACTCTCGATGCGCTTGCCCGACTGGCTCCGCGGGTATTTAACATTCGCATGTTCGGCGCTTCGACGGTTCTACTTACGTACTTGGCGGAAGGAAGAATTGACTTCGCGGTCGAATTTGATGATCAGCCGTGGGATTTCGCCGCGGGAGTGTGTATGATTCGCGAGGCGGGGGGCGTAGTGACAACGCCGACCGGCGAAACGCCTGCTATGGATTCTTGCGGCTATATCGCTAGCAACGGGCACGTGCACGACCAAATAGCCGCCATTCTCGCCGGTGGTGATGAGGAAAGGCGGAATCGGTAGGGGAAAGGGCGATAAAATGAAGTTAGGTTTTCACACGCACCCGCGGATGAATACGATCGACGAGATTAGGTGGATAGGACGTAGCGGCTTCGATTTCGTCGATCTTTTCCTCGAAGCCGATCTGGCTCTCCCCGAGCACATCGATGTTGAAGGGGCGAGGACGGTGCTTGAACAGTACGATCTTGGCGTAGTAGGGCATACCGCTTGGTACCTGCCCATCGGGTCACCGTGTGTTTCTTTGCGCGACGCCGCCGTGGCCGAAGCCGTCCGCTGTTTCGGCGTCCTGCAAACCCTCGGCGCCGTTTACGTTACGATCCACGCCAATTGGGCGCCGGCGAAAATGTTTAGCGCGAAGGAAGCGTGTGAGTATCAGATCGATTCGTTGCGACGGCTGACGAAGGCGGCCGGTTCTTATGGTTTGCGAGTCATGTACGAACCCGTTGGAAGTCCCCGTGATACTGTCGAGAATGTCGCGGCGGTTCTTGAAGCCGTGCCGGATCTTTCTCTTCATATCGATATCGGTCACGCCAATCTGTGCGGTCGAGATCCCGCTTCATTCATCAGTGAACTCCATGAGCGTCTGGTTCACATACACATGCACGACAACGACGGTAATGCGGATCAGCATCTTCCCGTCGGCTGCGGCACGATAGACTGGACGTCAACTATGGCGGCGCTGAAAAAATACTTCGACGGGACAATTACCCTTGAGGTTTTTTCGCGGGACCGCGACTATGCTCTTCTTGCCCGCGACAAAGTGAAAGAGATGTGGCGTGGGAAGGGCGATGCATAACGTATCGGGATACATCGTGTATCAAATCGGCCGAAAGTAAATTGTTAAATCGCCGTTGGCCGGAATAGAAATCGGAATTCCGCGTCGTCCAATGTCAATTGTCGACCGCCGTACGTTCATTAATGTGCGGCTTACATGGTAAACCGTGCCGGGTGGTCGGCCAATGATCCGGAAAACGACCCTTGAGTGTCTCGTTCAAGGCGCGGGACCTACCGAGACGGGCGGTTGTTGACAATGGGTACGGTGTATTGCCGGACATATAAAAACACGGAGGTAAGAACGATGGAGATGGGAGTGTTGTTCGATTGGGACGGCGTGATTGTTGATTCGTCAAGTCAGCACGAACGCAGTTGGGAATTATTGGCCCAGGAGGAAGGACGCAACTTGCCCGAGGGCCATTTCCGCAAGGGATTCGGGATGAAAAACGAAGCGATTATCCCCGATGTTCTCGGGTGGACCGAAGATCGGGAAGAGATACGTCGCTTGTCACTACGCAAGGAAGCTCTCTATCGGGAGCTTCTGGCCGCCGACCGCATTCAGCCGCTTCCGGGTGTGGCGGAATTTGTACGTTTACTCGATGAAAACGGTGTCGCCTATGCGGTGGGATCGTCGACTCACCGCGAGAATATCGAGGCGGCGCTCGAAGTTTTCGAGGCAAGACCCTCCTTTCCGGTTATTGTTACGGGAGAGGATGTACAACGCGGCAAGCCGGACCCGCAGGTGTATTTGCTAGCGGCGGAGCGCATAGGCCGCCATCCGTCCGAATGCGTAGTTTTCGAGGATGTTCCGGCGGGTATACGTGCCGCGCACAACGGCGGAATGAAAGCCGTTGCGGTATGTACGACTCATCCGGCTCGCCATCTTGCCGAGGCGGAGATGGTTATCGATAATTTTCAAACGTTGCCGGTCGAACGATTGAGGCATTTGTTGAACGGAGAGTAGTAATTCGTGGTTGACTATGACGATCTGACACGGAAGCTTTTTGTCCGTACGACCAATGGCATGAAGCTGGGTCTTGAGCGAATGCGGGCCGCCGCCGAGGATTTAGGTAATCCGCAGCATGCCGCGGCATCGGTTCATGTGGCGGGAACGAACGGCAAGGGATCCGTAAGCGCCTTCCTGGAAGCGATGCTTCGTGAGTGCGGCCATACCACCGGGCTGTTCACCAAGCCGCACTTGGTTCGGCTCGAGGAACGGTTTCTGATAAACGGAAAACCCGTTTGCACCGACTTGATGCTCGACTCCTATGCGGCGATCGACGCCGTCGTCGATCGTTACGATCTCACGTTCTTTGAAGCGACAACCTTGCTGGCATTCGAGATTTTTCGGCGTTGCAACGTGAACTGGGCCGTCTACGAAACCGGTCTCGGCGGCCGTCTCGATTCAACTAACATCGTGATGCCCCATGCCGCGGCGATCACCCGCATTTCTTTTGATCATTGTCAATATCTCGGAAATACAATAGAGGAAATCGCCGCCGAGAAATTGGGAATAGTAAAGCCCGGCGTTCACATGACCATGATTGCTCCACAAGAGACTACCGTGCGGGAACTCGCCGTCGAGACATGTCGCCGGCGTGGCGCCCAACTGGCTTTTGTGCATCATTCGGAGCTACACAAGCGGGGGGGCGACGGCGGCGGAACCGATTTCTTGTGGTGTGGTCGATCGTACAATGTGCCGTTGCCCGGTACTTGTCAACCGATCAATGCTCTTTGCGCACTCAAGCTTTTTGACACAATCGAATCGGGTCGACGCGAGTGCGCCGCGCGCGGCTTGGCCTCCGTCAAACTCCCGGGTAGATTTCAGGTCGTTGAGCGGGACGGAAAACCATGCGTGTTTGACGTCGCGCACAACCCCGACGCTGTCCTGGCTCACCTCCAAACGTTGGTCGAGCGCTTACCGAAAGAATCGGTATGGTTCGTAGTCGGTATAATGGCCGACAAAGATTATTCTTCCATGGTGCATGCGCTCTGCCGCTATCCGAAAACGGCGGGACTGATTCTCACACAGCCTTCCAACGCGCGCGCAGCCTCTCCCCGTGCTCTTCGTGCGACGATTCCGGATGACTTTGCGGGGGAGGTAGTCGTCCGGCGTAAGGTTGCCGATGCGCTTTGCTTTGCGCGCGAGCGACGAGGGTGTACAAGCGTCATTGGGTCGTTTTATACGGTTGGAGAAGCCATGACGTCGCTGAAGGTCGTTCCCTATGAAGGGGATAGGGAATGAGGCCGCGATGGGGCGACGTTTTGGTGAGGACGTCCACCGTTCACTGAGGTCACCAAGACCCGTATGGGGCCGAACGAGTGGACAAAAAAAAGCGGCGCCCGATTCCACGTCGAGCGGAAACGGGCGCCGACTGCTTAACGACGGATCGTCCTTGGGCTTAACCCTTGTACATCTTGTCGAATGCCTGCTGCGCGGTGACCAGCGCGCTACGCATCATGTCTTCCGCCTTGGCCGTTTCCCGGTTGCAAAGGGCTCCGAGAAGCGCTTTTTCATCGAGCTGCTCAGCCGCTTTTTCACAGGCTTCCCAGCTTAGAATACTACGAACGACTCGATCGATAGCCTGCTCTTCGTTGTCGTAGGCGCGCGGCTGCATATCGTGGCCCTTCCAACGGTTAAAACCGGCGTTACGGATCAACCCCGCGATAGCGATGTTCATGCCGTTGACACGCGTGCCGTGGTCGATGTCGTATTTGCCCGGGCCGCCGTATATGATTCCGTCGTTGTAGCCCTGGCTGTTAAGATGCATGTGAACGAGCATGTTGTTGTCGATTTCTTCGACGGTGTCGTAGACATGATCCAGTCCGATCATTTCGGAATGACCGAATTCCTTGTTGACACCCTTTTTGGCCGTTGTGATTCCAAACTCTTTTTCGAGCTTGTTCCAAAATACGATCGCGGCGGCTACGGTCGGCAAAAGCATCGCCGGATGTCCTTCGTTGGGCTTGGGCTCGATCGCCAAATAGAGTTTGCCGCCGGCCTTTTCTTCGTGTTTGCACAGATCGGCAACGCTTTTTTTCAGGTGTTGGTACATATCACGAATGCCCACCGTCGAAATATCGTATCCGTACGATCCATTCCAAAGCACCAGGGTAGGTACCAGCGCCTCATCGGCGTCCCACGCCTTTTTCAGCGGGCCGTATGCCAGATCAACCACCTTCGCACCCAGTTCGTTGGCGCGTACCCGCTCCTGTTCATCCATCGAAGCAATTCCACCATAGGCAAAATGGGAATGCGCACCCGGAGTTACCATCGCGAGTGACATGCCGGCGTCCACAAGCGCATCGGCTACCGCGGAGGCCGTACTTTCATCAATCTCCGTATCGTAATGAACTTCGAGCCCCAGTTTG
>WJJU01000620.1 GCA_014729595.1 Chitinivibrionales bacterium | reverse complement strand
ATGTATTTTCCTATTCCGCACATCCAATCGGGATCTCTGTTCTCGATTCTCAGTGAGCCCTTCCACTGTTACAGAAGATATTGCTCGTGCGGACTTTGCCGCATAGGGTGGTGAGTGTTGTAGTTTAATCCGGCGAAGGCTGGTTCAGCAAGGTGGGTTCCCATGACGATCGTATTGCCCAAAGACTATCACGCCCGCCGGGAACTGGAGAGCAGACGCATATTGTGCATTTCGCAGCAGCAAGCGTTGCAAGAGGATATCCGTGCTCTTCGTATCGGTATCCTCAATATTATGCCGATGGCAGATACCTATGAGTTCAGCCTGCTGTTCCCCCTGGGCAGATCGGTTATACAGATCGAGCCGGTGTGGCTGCGGCTCAAAACGCACGCCTACAAGAGCACCGACCAAGATCATCTCGAGAGCCTCTATGTGTCATTTGACGAAGCCATAGCAGGCGGCGGTCTGGACGGACTTATTTTGACCGGGGCGCCCGTCGAAGAGATGCCGTTCGAAAAGGTCACTTACTGGTCGGAAGTGAAAGAAATTTTAGCCTACGCTCGCACGAATATCTCTTCAACGTTGGGTATTTGCTGGGGCGGGCTGGCTTTGGCCAAGTTCATCGGGATAGATAAGATCGCCTTCGCCCGTAAGCTTTTCGGTATTTTCGAAACACGGAATATCCATCGAACTCATCGGGTGACGGGTGAAATGGACGATGTTTTCTGGTGCCCGCAGAGCCGCTATTCCGGAATTCCGGACAACGTGCTGGAAAATGAACAGCGCAAGGGTAATGTCACGCTCCTCGCTCATTCCGAAGAGGCCGGCTACGTAATATTCGAAAGTGCGGATAAGCGCTTTATGATGCACTTGGGGCACCATGAGTACGAGGCGGATCGGTTGGTTGAAGAGTATCAACGGGATAAAGCTAAAGGGCGAACCGATGTGGATCCGCCGGTTAATCTTGATCCCGCCAACCCGGTGAATCGCTGGCGGGGGCAAAGCCTGGAATTCTTTGCTCAATGGATTAGGTATATTCATGAAGAGGGCCAAGGGCGTCTGTAGTATGGCGACACGTTGGCCGTAGGGGAATAGGGTTCAGGTGTATGGATATGAAAGAATGGATCAATAAAGCTCTTCCCGACGTCGTTGCGCGGCTCGAAGCGGGGATTACGTCGAATTTCCATGTCCACAGTGAAGAAGCGCTCAATATAGCCGGTCGAAATGCTATCTATGAAGTGCTGGACGACATTCTGGCCGCACTGTTCCCCGGTGCGTATAGCCGGGAGCGCGTGGGTACCGAAGAGATAAACTTTTTTTTGGGCGATCTCTTGCGCCATGTTACCTTTCGGCTTACCAAGCAAATAAGCGGCGTATATCGATACCATTGCCCAAACCGTGACTGCGAAGAATGTGATTGCCATGAGCGCGCCCAAGAAGCATGTCGGGCGCTGATTGAGGACCTTCCCAATATCAGAGACGCCCTTGCTCAAGATATCGATGCGGCCTATGAGGGTGATCCGGCCGCCGGCTCGCTCGATGAGATCGTTCTGAGCTATCCGTGTATTGAGGCTATCGCCACATACCGTGTCGCCCATCGGCTTTATGAATTGGAAGTGCCTATCATACCGCGTATCATGTCCGAACGGGCTCACTCGCATACCGGGATCGACATCCATCCGGGCGCCAAAATCGGTCCCCATTTTTTCATCGATCATGGGACCGGCGTGGTGATCGGCGAAACCACCAACATCGGGCGGAACGTTAAACTGTATCAAGGCGTAACCCTGGGTGCGGTAAGCCCCGTCGATCGCGAAGGAAAACGCCGCGATGTCCAAAAACGTCATCCGGATATCGAAAATGACGTTATCATCTACGCCAACGCTACTATCCTTGGCGGAAAGACGAAGATCGGAAAGGGCGCCGTCATCGGCGGTAACACCTGGATCACCGAATCCGTTCCCCCCGGCGCAGTCATCTATTCCAACGTCCGCACCGGCGATTAATTTCGACCTGAATTCGTCGTGCGTCTCGCGATGAATGGCGCGAGTCGTTGCCACCGCCATGCAGCTACGTAAGGTATTTTGGCACCCATTGCGGGCCCAACCTATTGTAATCTTTGGCGCGGTCCCTCACTTTGAGCCGGTGAGTTTAAGAAGCCAATTCCCGGCTTTTCCGGACCCTACGCCGGTTCTGCCCCCTTCTGTCAATCGGGCGTGGGAAAAATACCGTGGGAGAACGCCGCCGTCCTTTATTTACATACAAACAATGGCATGTAGCTTGCGTATATTTCCTTCATCGATTAACCGCGATGCAATTATTGAGGATATATCAGCAGGGACAATTATCGGGGTACGCATAATCAGAGGGTGTTGTGGAGAGGGTGGCGAGGCATGGTGGACGGCGGGAATTGATACCGAGTTATTCCTCACCCTCCTGTCTCCGCCGGGTTTGCTGGTGGTCGCGCGATTGTCAGCGGGGGCGGACCGGCGGAGGCGGTTGGTGGGGTGTTGAGAACGGGCAAGGATGCATGAGGGATAAGTACATACGAAAAGCGGCTCATGGAATTTCCGGAGCCGCTCCGTACGTGACTAATTTGGAAACCGAAAGGTGGCGCCCACTGCGCTTGGCGAGAAAATTATTGTTTCGCCATCGCTTTCAGGCATTTCATGCATACTTTCATCTTGGTATCTCGTCCACCACGGTCGGTTTTGATGGTACGAAGATTGGGAAGAAAGATGCGTTTGTTGACATTATGCGCGTGGGATACGGACCTTCCGGATTGTGGATGTTTTCCACACATTTCACACGTCTTGGCCATCGATAGATCCTTCGGGGATTATGATTCCTACTCCAACAAAGACGCTTAAAATATATTCTTATAAAACTACGATCAAGGCTTACCGAAAAACATCATGATTGAGGGCTTAAAACCCGGCTACAACGCTTTTCTCCTTCCCGCGGCTCGAACTATGGTAAGGATTGGTGTCCATCCCAATGCCCTCACCATATTCGGGGTTGTTATTTATGCCGTTGCCGGCGTCTACGCCGCCGTGGGGCGGTGGTGGCCCTCCGTGATAGCGGCGATACTCGGCGGTTTCCTGGACGGCCTCGACGGGTTGGTGGCTCGCGAAGGTGGACTTCGATCCCGGTTCGGCGCCGTTCTCGATTCTTCATGCGACCGCCTTACCGAGATTGTCTGGTTCGGTGGTCTTCTTGTCTATTTTCTGAGAGATCCCCATGTGCGGTTCTGGGGCGCACTGTTGGTCTTCTTTGCCCTGGCCGGCGGGATTATGGTCAGTTATGTGAAAGCCAGAGCGGAAGGTGTGGGGCTTGAGTGCAAAAGAGGGCTACTCCAAAGACCCGAGAGACTTTTGCTTTTTGGCGCCTGCTTAATTGCGGGACCTTGGATGGTATGGGGATTGGCACTGCTGACGTTGCTGTCATATATAACCGTTGTCCAGCGCCTTTTAGCGACCCTGGCATCGTCGAGTCGGCATTTAGAGCAGGACACATCAAAAGACGGCTGCTGATGTTTTTCATGCCATTACAATTCTTGGGATCGGGTGAGTATGCCGCTTCCTTCTACATCCTCTCCGGAATTTCCATTCCCAAGAGCCCGAGCACCAGTTCCAGTTCGGCTAAAACGATATTTACCAGCGAAAGCCAGGATCCTCTGCGTGCCTCGTCGGGTTCCCGCAAAATGTGACAATCACGGTAAAACCGGTTGAATTCCTGTGCAAGATCATAGATGAAATCGCACATATAATTAGGCGCAAAGCCCTCGCGCGCGCCGGCAAGGACATCGGGCAATTTTCCTAGAAGCAGCATTAAGCCCCTCTCGGCGTCGGTCGGCGGCAAGAGGGGACCCGTGGTCACGCCTCGTTCCGCGGCGTTACGCAAAATGGACTTGATACGTACGGCGGAATACAGCAGATAGGGGCCGGTTTTGCCCTCGAAACGCGTGAACTTATCGATGTCGAAAACATAATCCGAGGTTCGATGATTCATAAGGTCGGCGAATTTAAGAGCCGCAAGACCCACTTTGTGTGCCACATCCGCTTTCTCCGCTTTATCGAAATCCCGTCCCACCCCGGCTTCATCCATGCGTTCCATGGCCTTCTCTGTTGCTTCGGCCAACAGATACGACAAGCGCGCCGCTCCGCCCTCGCGGGTCCTGAACGGCCTACCGTCTTTCCCGTTGACCGTCCCGAATCCAATGTGGATCATAGAGACGTTTTCGGCCGCAATGCCGGTCCTGCGCGCCGCGCGAAACACTTGCTCGAAATGCAATTCCTGACGTTGATCCACGACGTAGATAATCTCTTCCGCGCCGAATTCGTGTACGCGATAGTCCAGGGTGGCCAGGTCCGATGTTCCATACAGGTATCCCCCGCCGCGTTTGCGTAAGAGCAATGGAGGGATTTCCCGCTTATCATCTTCTCGCGCGACATGCACCACTAATGCCCCCTCGCTGTCAACCGCTTTCCCTTCCGTTTCCAGCCGATCGACCAGCTCGCCCATTTTGCCGTGATAAAAGCTCTCCCCGAGCCAATAATCGAATCGTACGCCAAGCTTTTCGAGGTCACCCTTGAGTTCGGTCATGGACAGGTTGACAAAATGCTTCCAAAGCGCCACAAAGCCCGGACGGCCGTTTTGAAGCTCATACGTTGCGTCGAGCGCCTTTTGCATCTTGGCGGGATCGCTTTTGCACTCCGCGGTTGCCTCCGGATATAATTTTTCGAGTTCTTCGACCGTCATGGGCGGCTCTTCCGGAAAGGATCTCGTCTTCTCGGGATCAAAATAAGGCAGATCGGGGCGACGCTCCCGCATGGCGTTAATCAGTATCCCCATGTTGGTACCCCAGTCCCCTAAATGGTTGTCGGTAATTACCGTCTCGCCCAAATAGCGCATGAGGCGTTGAAGCGCATCGCCGATAATGGTGGGACGAAGATGCCCTACATGCATGGGCTTGGCCACGTTGGGACCGCAGAAGTCCACCACGACGACGTGGGGGTGGGCGGGGAGGGGACTGCCCAGCCGTTCATCTTCGGCTAATCGGCTTATATGTTCCGCAAGAAAAGCGTCGCTGAGAGCAATATTGATAAACCCGGGACCGGCAAGTGAAAGCGAATCGATGCACGGGTCGCTGCTGAGTTGTTCGACAACCGCCTGAGCGATCGCCCGCGGGTTCTTGCGGGCTTCCTTGGCCGCCGCCAGCGCGCCGTTACACTGAAACTGCCCCAGTTCCGGGCGCTGGGAGTCCACCACTTTTCCGTAAGATGGATCCAGTCCTTGTTTTTCGAATGCGCGTGAGAATTTAGCGGTGAGTATGGCTCGTAATGAACTCATGATTTGTTCCCTTGCCTAGGAATGGATGCGGATTCGGTTTCACGAAAAAAACACGGAGTACGCGAAGTGCACGAAAGTCGAGAAGGGTTATAGTAACGAAATTTCATGCATCTATCGCTTTCTACGGCCTCCATGTCACTTTGTCGTAAGTCTTTGCGGCGGATAGGCGGCTCAAGCGAGACTACCCTCATCGCTCTTTAGTTGAGATTAGGTGAAAATACATCCGTAGAGAAGATACCGGGGGCTCGGAGGTGCGCAAAGGGGGGTAGTCTATCCCATCATTACCCCAAGATCCGTCTGGCGTATGCTGATTAACTCAATTATTTACATAGTTGCTAAGCGGATTATTTGCAGCAATAGGGGTAACTCCACCCTCATTGTTCGACAGGATACCGGTCACCACCGCGCTCGGACGATCGCCCGCTCGAAAACGCCGCCTTTGCCGTGAACCAAACCGTCGCGTTCCAGGGTGAGACCATGGTCGGAGGTTAGGATACAAGATCGTTCCGCATGTCGGCATGCCGCAACCAGCCCCGGGATATGTTCGGTGAAAAGGCGCGCGGTGCGGGCGGGAAGGTCACAGAGGCGGGCTTCGCCCGTGTGAACCGCTCGGTCAAGGAGCGTGAAGCGAACGACGATACCTTCGTGGGGAGGGAGGTCGCCGATTATCTCGTGCGCGGGTTGCTGTTCCATACCGCTGAGCGTGTGGTAAGCTATCCCTCTTTCGGCAAGTGCATCGGTAGGATCATGGTCGGGTGCGACAGCGAACATATTTCGCAATGCCGAGACGGTCATCGGGTCACCTTCGAGGCGATGCCATTGGGTAGCATAGCCGGGAGTTTCGCGACGCAATACCTCGGCGCATTCGAGCCAAATATCCGGCGCCATCGCATCCACAATTACCAGCAGCAAACTCTCCGTGTCCTCGAACGGCTCAACGGAGTCAAGCGAACAAAGCCAATCTTCGGCCCGTTCGGCGGTCTCTTGGATACGTCGCATGGCCAAACGACGAATATTATCGGTCGCGAGCGGATCGTGCAGAATCCAAGCACAATGCACACGAAGAGCCAGGTAACGTGGAGCCTCGGCACGATCGAGTTCAATAACACTCCTCAGCGCTTTGAGCCGTCGCGCCCATAGGGCCGCCTGATCCGGATAGACATGCGAGGATTCGCTTGGAATTGAACAATTGGCCCGTCGGAGCAGCACGCGTTCGGTCAGCAGACGCCACGCCTCACCCATAGCTTTTGTGTGAACGGGCTCGTTGGCCAGAAAACGGGCTATCCGGTCGGCGTCAAGCGTATCCAACCGCTCCCGTATTTTAACCGAGGGGAATCGTGATTCAAGCGCTTGCTCAATATCCGGCCTCGGCCGCCATTCGTCGATCGCGGCGGTTCCGCGTAAATCCGGATGCAAGAGCCCCCACCAACCGGTGTCGTCGATACGGGGCTCTTCCCGCACCCCCGGCGCCCCGCCGATCGACAAGACCGCATCCTCCGGCGCCCGACCCAACCAACTTTCCAGCTCGGCTCGGACTTTTGATGGTGGAAGGCGGCGGCCGGAAAGCCGTGATGTGAGTGTCGGCAGGCTTCGGTCTTCAACAACGGTCGTGTTCGAAAGCGCCCGGTCCAGCTCTTCGATACTCTGATTGTCAAGCATGTCCATGAGTCGGTTCAGTGAAGCGGGTTCCTCACCGGTGAGATAGTCCGCCAGTCGTTTTAGGCCCTTGGCTGCATCGGGACCGGTATCGCGAAGCGCGTAGGCGCGTGCGGCGAGTCCTTCCAAAACCGTCGGTGCGGACAGTATGGCGAAATAGCCCCGAAGGCACTTCTCGATCGACGCACCGGGGTTTTCGATTGACGGATGGTCGGGTCGATCGCCGACTATGAATCCGCAGGCGCAGACGGGGGAGCGTAGCAGCTCCTCCGGCACTTTTCGGCGACAGGCGCGGGAGTTCCCGCCGTCCACGAGCGCAAGAAGCTTTTCGAGTGAGGGCGGCCGGTCAAGGCATCGTATCGAAGACAGCTTGCGAAGTTTTTCGACGCCGCGTTGCTCATGCTTTGTCAGCGTTGGAGCTTCGAACTCCTTATGGTACCGCCTATGTTCGCCTTCGTAATATCGCGCATAAATTTCGCGGAACCGGTCGAACGCGGTGCTCAGCCCCGCGCCCTCATCGTGTACGACCCCTACCCGGGGATCCGCAAGATATTCCATGGTACGATGATATTCCTCGGCGACCTCTTGATTGCACGCCTGGGCGTTCTCAACCGATCGGCTTCGCAGATAATGTGAGATGAATACAAATTGCTCGGCGTGTCGACTGAGAAAGCGGTTTAGTCGCGAAACACGCTGAAGGTCTTCGGCACTCAAGCCTAGACGTCGCCATGCCGCCAAGAAGCGCTCCAGTCCCTCCCGGGCCCCGTACGATATTTTTATTTCGTCGACCAACTCAGTCAAGATGCGAAGAAGGCCGCGCACCGAGTCGAAATCGAACGTATCGAACGCGGAAAAATCTCCGGCGGCGCGTATCCGCGCCTCGATTTCAGGTATAAGATTTTCTAATTGACGCTTGCGCTTTTGCACCGTTTGCCATACATCGCGCTGCAGGCGAAGCCCGAAGGCGCCGAAACCCGCGGGTGGCGCAAGAAACGGGCATTCGGCAATCAGGAATTCACGATCAGCTTGTGACAAGAGTTCGCCGGGCGCTACGGCGTCGGCCCGCACGACCGTTTGTGGACGAATAAACTCGATGGGAAGCGCCCGTTTACCGCTTGTCAGTGACAGTAGGCCGCTGTGCGCAAGGGCGGCCAAAGTGAAACAGGTCATGTCTTCCGGCACGCCGTACGGTCCGGTCCGCAACGCGCGAATCAGTTCGTGTAACGGCGTGGGACCGACGGGGCTAAGCAGCTCGAAAAGATACGCGAGGAATCTATGGCTCTCGGGATTGGGCGAAAGCCGATAGGTGCCGGATCGCACTTCGACCAGCCCTAGCGGTGAAGCGATCGAGTCGAGGGCGTCGGTGATCCCTCGGGATCGTGCATCGCCAAGCTTAACCGCCCCCGGTACGACAAATCCCTCATGAAGATTCTCGTAGATTCGCGGTGAGGGCGGAAGCAGTTTAGGTGCGATTTGGGCAAAGTTGGGGAAGCGCTTTTCGAGAAGGAATGTGCCGGCAATCTCGACAAGTCGATCGAATCGCTGCATTTTCAGGACGGCCGGCTCGACGGTCATGTTCTTGTCGGTGAAGAATCCCGCATAGACCGTATCCAACACCGCTTCGTGGGCCGAGGGTTTCAATCGGCGGATCGCATCGTCGGCGAGTGGAATGAGCGGCGCCTCCGCCGGATTGGAAGACGAAAGGGAGTCGCGAACCATGCGTACGGCCAGGTACTCGCTCAAAAGTTCCTGGTTGGGACCGGGGACGCCGATTCGCCACACGGCGGTATGCGAGGGCACTCGGGGCGGGGGGCCGAAACATACGAGTACACCGCAATCGCCGTGCGCTTCGCGTACAAGCGTGTTAATGCTATTTGTCATGCTGTTGTCGGAATCGCCCGATACAAACCCGATCGAGGCCCGCCGAGTTGTCAAGCGCCACGTGAACGTCCGGTCCGAGGGCTCGTCAAAAAATGCCGATCCGGGCCACGCCGCCGACGCTTCCAGCTCACGCAGGGGAATTAGCACCCGCCGGCTGTCGGTTGGCTTGATTTCTTCCATTGTCTTGCGTATGCGCGCCCGAAGCACCTTCCCCGAATCCTCTTCGGTGCTCACCCGATAGACCGCGTGAAGCGGGTCGGTGTCGGTCATATCCTTTGTCAAATACGGGCTTTGGTCAACAAGAGGATCCAGAAGCCCCCCGGCCACAAACAGCGCCGCGGCGTCGCTGTCGGGCGAAAACAGCATGCATCCCGAAAGTTCCGCCAGGTCGCGGGCGTTCGGGGTCGTGGCCGTCGGGTGTATGGCATACAGCACAAGCATACGGACAAGGCGCTTGGCAAGCACCCGATCTTCGGGCTCATCGATAGTTGCGTCAATAACCTCATCGAGGTGCGGCACCACGTGACGGGGGTAGATATTAAACGAAGAAAACTCGAAAAGTCGGGGCTCGAAATGCTCGTAGATGCGGTCGGGGGCCACGAGTTCCGCGGCGGGCCGGCCAAGGGCTCCTTCGATATGCCGGCTCGGGTCACCGGCAAGACGGGCATGCACAAAGTCAACAATACCGCGATGCTGCGAAAAAAGAGGCCCGAGTCCTTCCAGGAGCGCCAAGGTGCTTGGGTGTATGGGGTAGATATCGCGATATTCGTTCCATTCGCACGTAAACGACGAGAAATTTTTACGATAGTCGTCATAAATGTGGTAGATATGCTCATCGGCGCCGGGCTTCTTTTTTACCAGGCGCATGGCGATTAGCTCTCTGATGTGAAGCCGCGAGAGCATGAATTTGACCGGGAACCGGTCCTTAATTTTACGGAATGTCGCCGAAGCGATATCGCCGGTGCGCTCGATGCTTTCCTGCACGGCGGCGACGATCCACAGCGGATGACGATTGGCGAGTTCGCCCACAAGCTGTAGCGTCCGGGCATCCTCGTTAAGCTGGGAGGCATCGGGTTTCGACCGGAAAAACTCTGAAAGCTCATCGATCATTAGCACGACACCGTCCAAACCGCACTCCTTGGCAAGCGTCACCGCACGCTCGAATACCGTCTGACGATCGTCGACAAGCGATTCGGGAAGAGCGACCCCCTCGCGTTTGAGAAAGCGCGTGCACGAAGCGTAGGCTTCTCCCGGGGCACGGCTGAACCATGCCGCCAAATCCATACTCTTGCCGTCGGTAGCCTTTTCGAACGATTGGGCTAGGTCGCGCTCAGAGATTATTTCTTCGAAGCGTGAGCGAAACATGGTGAGTGGCGAAAGAACGGCTTCGATACCATGATCCCTGAGTGCCTGTTCCATCGCTTCGGCAAGAATGCGTTCCAGCGACGTCGAGGAGCGATAATTTACCAGCGATACGGTCGCCACGACAAACCGCTTGCCGCTCGCGGCAAGTTCCGCAAGACCCTTAGGCGTATGCGAAGTACTCGAAGGAGTTCCCATGCCCGCAAGCCAAGCCGAAACCGCCGCCAGGAAATGCGACTTCCCGGACCCAAAATCGCCCTGGAGGAAATAGCCCTTGCCGGTCGGAAGAGCCAAGGCACGGCTTATCACATGAAGGTGTGCGGAAACATCGGAGGTAAGCGCGAAAGTCGATGTTACCCGCGGCGCATCGCTTCGCGCTTCATCGAGTCGAATAACGGTCTCTACGGGTGGGACCTCAATCAGATCGCCGATCTTTTTGGCGGTATTATTCATTTTAGCTTCTTATACTCTTTCGCACCGCATTGCGTCTGCCGTACAATCCTCCAATAGTGGGGAAGCGGCCGATAAGTTCGGTGTAGAATGCTTCAGCTCTCGGCAAGACTCCGGCGCGGCGGCAGGCGGCGATGTACGAAGTGTGCGCGTAGTTGTCTTTAGGGTTTGTCCGAAGAACTTCTTCCAGAATGGGGATCGCTTCTTCAACGCGATCGGTTTTGGCCATTGCGAACGCCTGCTTGCGGGAAAAACGTACGTCGCCTCCTCCGGCGGCGAGTTTTTCGTACTGGCCAACCGCCGAACGCTCCATGCCGGCTTTTCGGCACAGCGATGCATAGATTTCACCGTATATCGGCGCTTGATTGGGGATCTTGGCCTGCCGGCCCATACGAAGGCGCACCTGTTCGAGGCCGTCGCGTTCTATCTCCAGTTCGACCAGTTTCCAATGAGCGCGTGAGCTGCCGGGCGACAGTCTCACCCATTCCCGGCACGCTTCGATTGCCTCGTCGCGGTGCCCCATTCCCGCCAAAGCCGGGGTTCTCCATCGCAAAACCTGCTCCGGTTCCAGACCGGCACTTACGGCTTCCGCAAGAAGTTCCTTCCAATTGCCCATGGCCTCTAAACAAGCCAGGGCACCGTCTCGCGCGCGTGATCCCACTCTTGGATCGTTGTAGAGAGCACGAAAATCGGCAAGAGCGCTTTGGGTATCACCGCAGTCTTTTTCGGCGTTCGCACAAGACAGCAACGCATAGCCGTTGCGGGGCGCGAGAGCAACCGCTCGCTTCGCGCATGCTAGCGCTTTTTGGGGTTCTCCGCACCGAAGAAGCGCATTTGCCTGCTGAGTCAGCCAAAACTCCCCCCGAGTCGACGCCCCGATTGCCTCACGCTCCGCAAGCTCGGCCGCCGCACGGAAAGCTCCGCTTTTCATGAGGTTTTTGTACTGGATATAGATTTGGGAGGGCATCAGACACCAATCAAAATCGAGGCGAATCGCTCTCTGTTGTGATAAACAGCTTGCCAAACATCAGCGTGCTTTTTAAAATATGTGCTGAAAGGCCGAAGAGACCAAACGTAATGCTGAATTTTCTTTGATAAAAAGCGGCAATCGATTCCGGAAGAGGAGCGAAGAAAGGCATTTAAGAGTCGCTTTTAGGATGATCTGCTACTCAGGCCAACGTCGACGCCGCTCCGGCACCATACTCAGCGGAGGCTATGCCTCTATTCGGCGACTGAGCGGCCTTGGAATGCAAGTCGGAGTCGCCGGCGATAAGAAAAACATGAGCAGTCGCAGGATAACAATACAAAGGAGTGTAAAGCATGAGGAGAACCGAAGACCTTGGTGGGAACGTTGCGATTATAACGGGAGCCGGACGCGGAATTGGGCGGGCAATTGCTCTTGCGTTGGCGGCGGCCGGCGTGCGTAGCGTTTTGGCCGCGCGCACCAAAGAGGAGTTGGAAATTCTCGAGCGAGAAATATCAGCCCAAGGTTGCGAAGCGCTCGCGGTGCCGACCGATCTCTCCAAGGAAAATGAGATGGTCGACTTAGTGCGGACCACCGTCGAGAAGCTTGGACGGATCGATATCATGGTGAACAATGCCGGTGTGGGTATGTTCGGCCCCTTGGCTCAGACGGCTACCGAAGATTTTGATCGCATCATGGCCGTCAATGCACGGGCACCGTTTATCCTTTGTCGCGAGACGATTCCGTACCTGAAACGGCATGATCGCGCGTTCATTGTCAATATCGGCTCAGTGGTAAGCACCAAAGGTTACGCCAACCAAGCCGCCTATAGTGCTTCGAAACACGCCCTGCTGGGTATGTCCAAAGCCCTGGCGCGGGAACTCGCCGAAACCGATATACGGGTACATGTGCTTTGTCCCGGAGGTGTCGATACCGAATTGGTCTCACGAGCCAGACCGGACTTGGACCGATCGATACTCATGCAACCCGAAGAGATCGCCGACATAGTCATGTTTTTGGTAACCCGTAAAGGCAATGCCGTAATCGATGAGATCGATATCCGGCGGGCAAGCTCGACACCGTGGGGGTAAGTGAAAATTTGACATTAGCAAAACGTATCGGCCCGGCCTTGGTAAGAATAGCACCACCTTCCGCT
>WJJU01000619.1 GCA_014729595.1 Chitinivibrionales bacterium | reverse complement strand
CTTGTTGCTTGGTCTGATGGTCGAGAGGATTTACCAAAAGCCGCTGGATGTTTTGGCGCGTGAGCAGTTCTTTGAACCTTTGAATATGAAGAGTACCACCTTTTCGCCCGAGGTCTTGTCGTTGGAGCGAATTGCGCCGACGGAAGACGATCCCTGGCGGGGCGGTGTGGTGAGGGGAGTCGTTCACGATGAAAGTGCGTTTATTTTGCGGTCCAAGATTGTACCCGGTTCCGCCGGTCTTTTCTCCACCACCCCCGACCTTTTAACCTTTTGGGATGCCCTTCTCCGTGTCGACGACGGGGGAGCGCGGGGATTGTTTTCGGAGGAGACACTCGCGCGGATGGGTACCAATCAGGTCGGGCATTTGGGAACCATGACCGGTCTGGGGTGGGAACTGGCGCGGAGGGACTATATGGGAGATACCTGCTCCGACCGCACGATTGGTAAGACCGGTTTTACCGGTTGTGTCGTGATGTGTGATCTGCTCAAACGCATTGGAGTGGTGATTTTGGCGAACCATACCTGGCCTCATCGTCGCTCGGATCGAAGGGAAATCGGTCGCGTGCGGCGCGCCGTCGGGAATCTAGTGTTCGGCATGTGACGGGCGCTTTAGGTCGTTCTTGCATGATTGTTCTTGCAAAGAATCTTGGATAAATCTATTATTAAGGACCCGGGATAAGGGGTCACCAAGTTCCAGTTCCGCACATTCGCTGTTTGGCTGCGGCTCACGAACACCAACAATAAGGGATATGACAATGCAAGCCAACACGCGTCCACCAACAGGAAGCGAAGAAATCAACAATGCCAAAAACTCCTCCAAAACCTCTCTCAGCCCCGAATCGCTCCTGACTCCCGAGCAAATCAAAGAGATCGTCGAAAGCGATACGCGTGATCCGTTTGCCGTTCTGGGCATGCATCCGGAAGAAGCCGGGATCAGTGTGCGAGCTTTCCGTCCGGAGGCACGGTCGATTGAGGTGCTTCCGCGCGGAGAAGATCGCGTTGTCGCTCGGATGGAACCGGTACATGATGACGGATTATTTGTTGGGATTATATCCGGGTCAAATCGATTGTTCCCATACGACCTTCGCATAACCCGGCCGGATGGAAGCACGACGCTGGAGGCTGATTCGTACGGCTGTCTTCCATTGATGAGCGAAGAAGCGCGGTACCTATTCGGCGAAGGGAACCATCTAAAAATCTACGAGGATCTGGGATCACACATTCGTACGATCGATGGGGTCGAGGGCGTTGTTTTCGCGGTTTGGGCTCCAAACGCGCGTCGGGTTTCAGTCGTAGGCGATTTCAATGGTTGGGACGGACGAGTGCACCAAATGCGATTGTTGGGCTCCTCGGGGGTATGGGAACTCTTTATTCCGGGAATCGGCGAAGGCGCCGTCTATAAATACGAAATCAAGGTACGCGACGGCTCCCTGCTTTTGAAGACCGATCCTTACGGCTATTATCAAGAGCCTTTCCCGAATCATGCCGGCGTTGTCTTCGATTTGGATGCTTATCCGTGGGCGGATGAATCCTGGATGGCCGACAGGGCCGGTCAGGATCTTCTTCAACGGCCCTTGAGCATCTACGAGGTCCATTTGGGCTCATGGCGCCGCGGAGCAAACGGCGAATGGCTCAGCTACGACGATCTGGCCGCGCAACTCATAGCTTACGTCAAAGAGGCGGGTTTTACTCACGTAGAGTTGCTTCCCGTCCAGGAACATCCCTACGAACCTTCGTGGGGCTACCAGGTCAGCGGATTTTATGCACCGAATCATCGTTTCGGCGATCCGCGGGTTTTCCAGCGTTTTGTAGACAACCTTCACCGACACGGTATCGGCGTTATTATCGATTGGGTGCCCGGTCATTTCCCTAAAGACCAGTTCGGTCTGCCACGATTCGATGGAACCTGTCTTTATGAGCACCAGGATCCCCGTGAGGGAGAACATCAGGACTGGGGTACCCTGATCTTCAACTACGGGCGTCATGAGGTGCGAAATTTTTTGCTTGCCAATGCTTTGTTTTGGTGCGAAAAATTTCATGTCGACGGACTTCGGGTCGATGCGGTGGCGTCGATGCTCTACCGAAACTACAGTCGGCGTGAAGGTGAGTGGATACCCAACAAGTACGGCGGAGTCGACAATATCGAAGCCGTGGATTTTTTGAAGGCTGTCAACTATCACGTTCACACGCAATTTCCGGGCGTGATGACCATTGCAGAAGAGAGTACCGCCTGGCCCATGGTTAGTCGGCCGACCTATCTCGGCGGCCTCGGTTTTACCTACAAATGGAACATGGGATGGATGCACGACACCCTGACATATTTCTCCAAAGATCCCGTCTACCGCAAGTACCATCATGACCAGATCACCTTTGGGCTTTGGTATGCATTCACCGAAAATTTTGTACTGGTTTTAAGTCACGATGAAGTGGTACATGGCAAACGGAGTTTGCTCCAGAAGATGCCGGGTGACCATTGGTCCAAATTCGCCAATCTTCGTTCCCTTTTGGCGTACATGTATGCTCATCCCGGCAAGAAATTGCTGTTTCAGGGCGGAGAATTCGGAATGCACGGGGAATGGTGGGAACAGCGCTCGATCGACTGGCATCTCCTCGAGGGCGCCGAAGAGGATTCATGGCTTCATCAGGGACTCCATCGGCTGGTATGCGATCTTAATCGTCTCTATCGCAATGAACCCGCGCTGTGGGAGCATGACTTTGATGAAAGCGGGTTTACGTGGATCGATCATAACGATCGTGACGGCAATATCGTTTCATTCATTAGACATGGCGCCGAGTGGCATAATCTATTGGTTTTTGCGTGCAATTTTGCTCCGGTCGTTCGTCATGACTATCTCATTGGAGTACCTCACAGCGGCTATTACGAAGAGATCCTTAACTCGGACGCCGAAGCGTACGGAGGGTCGGGGCACGGCAATTGGGGAGGGCTTCGCGCCTCGGAAACGCCTTGGCACGGCTATAATTACACTCTTCACCTGACGTTGCCTCCGCTTAGTGTAGTTGGTTTCAAGTGGCGGCGGTAAATCGGAGAAAGGACAGGAGGAAAGGACGTGGCGGACCACAGCAAATTGCGCATTCTTTTTGTTGTTTCGGAGTATGCGCCCTGGGCCAAGGTGGGGGGATTGGCCGACGCCGTAGCCGGGCTTGCCGCCGAGTTGCGGCGTTGTGGTCATGATCCCAGAATAGTTCTTCCATATTACGGCTTCTTATCCGGCGAAGAGGTTCGTACGCGGCCGGTTTTGGAGTCGATGTGTGTTCGGATGGGAGTAGGAGAGGAGTGGTGCGCGGTCGATAGTGCGCGCGGGAGGGGCAATGTCCCGGTCTACCTTATTCGGCATGAGCATTTCTTTGCGCGCGAAGGCATTTACCACGATCGCGTCATGCATGATTACGACGATAATCCCGAGCGATTCGGCTTTTTCTGTCGGGCCGCCCTGCAAGTCTGTATGGATACCGGCTTTTCACCGGATATTGTTCATGCGCATGATTGGCCCGCCGCCCCGACCGCGGCATACCTTAAAACCTGGTTCTGGAACAATACCGATTTGGGCCGTGCCGCATCGGTCTTGACTATCCATAACATTGCTCACCAAGGGGTCTATAACGCTGCGCACTATCCATACCTTGGGCTTGGAGAGGCACAGTACACACCGGATAGTTTTGAGGCTTGGGAGCAAATCAATTTTCTCAAAGGCGGTATAAAAAACGCTGATTTGGTTACGACGGTCAGCCCCACCCATGCGCGTGAAATCACTCGTCCGTATGGCGGGTTTGGTTTGGCGCCGTATTTATCCGACAAAGGTGATCGATTCATTGGACTACTCAACGGCGTCGATTACAATTCCTGGTCACCTCAGCGGGATCCGAACATACCGGCACGGTTCACCATGCGGGATTTTTCAGGGAAAGCCACCTGCAAGCGGGCTCTTCAAGAGGTGTTCGGGTTGGAGCAACAAGAAGATGTCTGCATCCTCGGCTTCGTCGGCCGATTCGTCGAGCAAAAGGGCTTGAATCTTATCCGTGAAGCGATAGAGAAGGTGCTGGACCACATGAAGGTCCAATTCGTGATCCTCGGCAGTGGCGAGCATCGATCGCAGGAATACTTCGGTGCTCTCCCGTTCCGTCGGCCGGGCCGGGTGGGCTCATATATCGGATTCAGTAACGAACGGGCGCATCTGATTACGGCCGGCGCCGATTTTTTGCTTATGCCCTCGCTGTTCGAGCCCTGCGGACTCAACCAACTCTACGCCTTGCGCTACGGCACGCCGCCGATTGTGCGGGCAACGGGAGGGTTGGAAGACACGGTTGAGCAGTATGACGAATCGACGGGCGACGGGACGGGCTTTAAGTTTTACGACGCTACCCCGCAGGCCCTGCACGATACGATCGGCTGGGCGGTCAGCACCTACTACGATCGTCCCAAACACATGGTTAAAATGATGAAGGCGGCCATGCGACGCGATTTTTCGTGGAAAAACATGGGGGGAGAGTACGAACGGCTCTATGCGCGGGCCGCGCGGGTGAAACGCGATTACGACGCGGCCCATGCATGAATGTGAGCGCGTAAGCAAACTTGGTATCCGAGGAACATACAATTCGAGGACTGCCGGTTATTTAGAGCCTGTCCGGAAACCCCATTCGGCACGGCCGCCAACCGCGAATACCGCCTAATTTCACGCCTCGCGTCCGGCTCGGCGCCTTCGGCGGGGCTTAATTTTGGAACCAAATACCGGACCCCCCCACGTAGCTTGACTCGCCTAAACGGCTACTGTATAATGAGACCATACGCCGGCTCCTGGTTTCTCGTTTCCAAACCGGTCCGCAGCGTCGCGACGCATGATGGAATACGCATCATGCTCCCGTCGAGCGACCGGGAAATTTGTGTATGGTACGCTATAAAATCGATGATATTACCGATGATATGCTCCTTGGTGAATCGCTGATAACTCACTCGGGCAAAGTTTTGCTTCATGCGGGATACCGCGTAACCCAAAAATACAAGCAACGCCTTAAGGACCTCGGTTACGAGACTTTGTTGATCGATGTACCCGGAACGGAGCAGGTGCGTCCGGACGAGACAATCGTATCGCCTAAAACCCATGCGGAACTCAGCGCTTCCACCGAGGAATCAGCCGCCAAGATCGCAAAGGTCATGGCCCGTTTCCGCGTAGACAGCAGACAAGAGATCCATAAATTCATATTTGAGCACCGCCGCGACCTCAATCAGTATATCATGAATCCCACAATCAGCCGTCAACTCGAAACCGTTCTCGAAGAGATTATGGGGCAGCCGGACGTCGTGTTGAATTTGGCCGCCCTAAAGAAGACCGGCGGTTTTTTTTATGCACATTCCGTTAATGTGGCCATAACCGCATTGTGCATAGGCAAAAAGCATAGTCTTCCGTATGAAGAAATGAAGCAATTGGGAGTTGGAGCGTTGAATTATCACGTCGGTCTTATGGCGCTTCCCCGGGAACTTGTTCGAAAGCAGGAATCGTTCACCGAAGAAGAAAAAAAAGTCTATCATCAGCATACGGTACTGGGGCATCTTATGTTGGCGCAGAATTCGCAAATATCGCCAAACAGCTCCATCGTGGCTCTTCAGCACCACGAACTGCAAAACGGCAAAGGCTATCCCTTGGGACTCAAAGGGAGCAATCGTCCTCCGAAAAAAGACATGTCACGAACTCACATGATCCATCGTTTCGCCGAAATTGTCACGGTGTGCGATACCTATCACTCACTAATCTCGGATCATGCCGGTGGTGATTCCACCCTCATCGGCGGGTCGATCAAAAAGCTTATCAGCATGAGCGGTCTTCTGCTTAATCGTCATATAGTCAAAACGCTTCTGGCGATTGTACCGGTCTATCCCGTCGGCGCCCGCGTTCGGGTTACCGAGGCGGTCGAGCCTACCCTGAGAAGGCTGGGTGGAGTGGTGGCCAAAGATAATCCTCAAGAATTGTCTCGCCCACTTCTTATCCTATATGAAGACATGCGCGGGCAGCGGCTAAAGCAGCCGGTGATGATTGATACCGCCGACAAACGAGATATCAAATTTGAGATGGCGTAAGCGTTACGACGGTACGGACGAACACATCCCCGAAAACAGTGAACCAATTTAATACTCCAGCCGGCGCCGCCAAAACGCAAACCCAAGGAAAAAAATATTGCATAAGACCATTCTTGATGCTACTATTATTTTGTAGGGATCTCTGATGCCCTTATACCGGAAGGACAGAACGTGGAAGCCCCCCAAAATCCGCCAGTGTCGATTGCCGAGAGGCGTCGATATACACGCTACCCCCTGGCTCTGAAGCTCTACACGCGCGATGAGCGGGCGCTGAACGAAAAACTGTGCAACATAAGCCTCGGTGGGCTCTGTTTCCGTTCCCCAAACGAACTTCATGAGCGTGATTACGTATATATCCGCCTTGCCACCGCCGACTCGGACCCGGATGAGCGTTTGAAGTTTTCGGTGGTGGCGAAAGTATGCCGTGTGGAAGAACTGTCGAAAGGCTATTACCAGTACGGTGCGCAACATGCATTCTACGACGATCCGTTTTCGGACCAGATGAAAACCAAGCTGAAGCGAGTTATTGAGCGGTACAATAATTGATTATCACGCTCTAATGCGGGATCTATAGCCCTTACCGCCCCTATTTTTGTGCGAAAATCCATAAAGCGCGATGAGCGGGCGAGGGGCGACTCTGCTGGTCTTCGGCGCCTCCAAGCACGCCACCTGGTCCCCGCGGTGCAGGGATTGCGGCGCGACTATTCCATGTTTTCATGACCATGACAACGCTTGGCAAGTACTTTTTGCCGTTGGCCGCTATAGCCGTCATCGCGAAAGTGCTCGGAGAAGAAGCGAGTACCGGGCGTCGCGTCGTAAATGCGCCGCCGCTTATTTGCAATCACCTTCAGTAATTCATAATTCGGCCGGCTTGATTCCCGGCGGCAAGAGCTTTGATCGCTTGCTCCGGAGTCATGTAAATCGGTACGGCTTTTAGAAAATCAGTGAGTTCGAATAAATAGAGGACATCATCATTGGGACCGCTTAAAGCCAGCTCACCCTCTTTGTCCCTCACCTGATTGCGCACTTTTATTATCGAAGTGAAGCTGAAAGAGTCCAGATATCGCACTCCGGAAAGGTCCAAGACAACCAGGGGCTTGTCATGGGTATTTATGTAGTCCCGTACCTTTCTCATAATTATGGTGTCGAGAATATTGACGATAACTTGGGCGGAGATGCGCACGAGGGCGACGCCGTTTTCATCGACCGTTAGTGTTACCGACGCGTTGCCGTTTCTCATTTCCGTCTCCCTCAATTGGGTGAGGTATCAATTATGCAACCCGGGTTACTCTTTTAAGTATATATGCGGTTATGGCTGTCTGCGCAACTCCGACGGCGGTGAAGGTGGGCTCTTGTTGCGTCGAAGGGGGAGGCGAGGCTGTTGCCTGCCCACCCATTTCTTTTCAAGGACCGGGTCGGCATTCGGCGTTGGCTTCCGCGATCGCTCGAGACCGTGCGGTTCGGCAATGCGGCTTGTTCGCATTGCCGGTGTGGGCGCGGGGGAGCGAAGACGGGTCGGTTGCCGTCGGGGCGAAGTTCTTAACGAGTCATTTAAACTATAAAAGTCGAAAGTAGACAAAATGGAGTGACGTTGATTAGTCGGGTTCGCCTCTTACCGTAGATGAAAAGCGGACTACCATTGACCCCATAGTCACGTAAACATCCGGTTGAAATGTGTCTAAGCAATAGAATAACATTGACTTATGGCCAAGGTAGTATCCATTTCCGGATTTCAACACCGATGAAATCCGGAAATCTCAGTTCGACAATAATGAAACCCTCTCCCTTCCCCCACAGCATTGCCTGGAAAGAATTCCGGCGTCGCCGCCGTTATCTGTTTGCGCGGCGGGCGGAAACACCCGTGAACCGCCAAAAATCACTGCCGAAGTCAATCCTTTTTCAATTGTGGTTAACATCGGAAACGTCACCATCTTTGATTTACTTTGAGTTGTGTTTCGCCTTTACCTTTACAACAGCCGGCCAACAGACCGTTTCGGAGGTATGCGAACCGTCCGCTTCCCGTTCTTGCTGCTTGAGGTCGGCCGGCCCTTTGCCGATATTTTTAGGGCGCGTGGTAACCCCCTCGCCGGCCGCCTTCGTCCCGCAAGCGGGATCTTTGCTCATCCATGCGTTCCGAATCGTTGCTCGATCGTTGTATATGGCCGGTTTGCGATTCAGTATCACTGCCGTTCCGGAGCACACGGAATACGATCCCTTCGGGATCAAGCCATTATGTCTCTTGTGTTCTCGTGCTTCAGACCCAGATCTTTTCGCTCGGGCTTCCCTGACGTAGCTCATTCTGAAAACGACTCTAAATCGTAAGACTGTTTGGCTTTACCGTGCCAAGAGGCATAATCAAAGGGTTGAGGCGGAGGCGCACCTCGTTATGCGAGGCGCGCGTTGTGTGCGCATGCAAATTTGACTGGAAGGGATCTGGATCGAATGTTCGGTTTTTTCGCGATCAGTGTGAGGCGGATGGTTTCCCCCCGTGCGAGCCGGTAGCGCTCAGGATAAGGCGATAAACCGCCAAAATGGCAATTGCGCCAAGCACCGCGCCAATGAATCCCGCCCCTTCGCCTGCCTGATACCAACCCACGGTCCTTCCCAGCCATGTAGCCAACAATGACCCTGCGATCCCCAGGAGTATGGTGATAACAAATCCACCGGGATCTTTTCCCGGCATGAGCAATTTTGCCAATGCGCCCGCTAAAAAGCCGATGGCAATTATCCACAATAGTTCCACACTACCCTCCTCGCTTAATGGAAAACGACTCTACGGCCCCGCAAACGGACCAACTGCCCGCAGACGGTTCTAATAAACGCCTTTGTGGTGCTGAAGGCGGCAGTATAAAAGAAACAAAAAACATGCCAAACAATACCTTCTCCCGAGCCTGCGTGAATCTCAATTCCACTTGCGACGCCGTTTTCCCGTTCACTATATTTCGATAGTTGGCGAAATGGGGAATTGGAATGGAACACGTACTTCTAGTGGCTAAAGCACTGGCGGATGAAAGCAGGGTACGCACCGTTATGGCGCTGCGCGGGGGGGAGCTGTGTGCGTGTCAGATTATTGCCCTCCTTCGGCTTGCCCCCTCGACCGTATCGAAGCATATGAATATTCTTTACCACGCCGGACTGGTAAAAAAAAGAAAATCCAAGCAATGGATTCACTTTCGTCTTCCCAATACGGAGGAGTGTTCCGCGGAGGTCCGTGCCTGCTTTCGATGGCTTGAGAGTACGCTTGCGTCAAATCCTATTATAATAGAAGACGAAAAGCGCATAACTACGGAAATCGCCGCCATGAAGGAGCAAACGTCGGTATGACTTCAGTGTGCCCTCCATCCGAAGAAGCTACAATGCAGTCAAGAGATTCCTGTTGTTGCGCATCGATCGGTACAAAGCCGATACAAACCGACGCCGGGCTGAATGCGAAAGAAATGTGCGGGGATCTATGGTGTCGATTCAGCAACAGCTTCAGGATGAAATATACCGTTGCACCGGGTCTTTACAAAATCGGCAATCCAACAAGCACGGATCCGGTGCTGTTGTCGGCCAATTACCGTTTGAGTTTCAATGCTCTGCGGAAAGAGCTGAAAGGTCTTGATTTGTGGATTATGGTTTTGAATACCAAAGGAATCAACGTATGGTGTGCGGCGGGAAAAGGAACTTTCGGCACGACGGAAATTATTACTAGGATTAAAACGACAAAGCTTTCCGAGTATGTAAGCCATAAAAAGATCATAGCGCCGCAATTGGGGGCGCCCGGCGTAAAAGCACATGAGGTGAAGAAAGCGACGGGGTATAGGATATATTATGGGCCGGTATATGCTAAAGATATTCCCGCCTATCTGAATAATGGTAAAAAAGCTGCGCCTAATATGCGCCGTGTGCGGTTTCCCGCGGCGGACCGTGCGATTCTTACTCCGATGGAGCTGAATATGGCGCTGCGGAAAGCATGGGCGCCGCTTCTTATCGTGCTCGCGCTCTTTGGGTTGACTCCGGGGGGAATACTGTTTAAACCCGCTTTGCGGCAGGGAGGACCGATCGTGCTTGCGGCATTGGGGGGGGTTCTGACGGGGACGGTGGTGACGCCGATTGCTTTACCGCTTATTCCGGGGCGTTCGTTCGCCTGGAAAGGCTTTTTGTCGGGGGCCGTTCTCGCCGCGGCGTTGCTGTATGTTGAACCCGCCGACGTGTTTTCATCGATCTGGATACAAATCTTGGTTGCCGTTGGCGTGCCGGCATTGAGTTCTTACCTGGCATTCAATTTTACCGGTTGTACGACATTTACCAGTGTCGCCGGCGTTAAAAAAGAACTGAAAGTTGCCATTCCTTTATATATTGTCGCTTCGGCGGTTGCTCTCGCAATGCTTGGCGTTCACACCGTTTCCCGCTTGATTGCCTAAAGGTCGAGATTATGCGTTACTTGGCAAATGTTGTGACACTTACCTACCATGAAGCTAAATGTACCGGCTGCGGTCGTTGTGTAGAAGTGTGTCCGCACGGGGTATTTCGGATCGATGGTAAGAAAGCGAAAATGGTTGATAAGGATGCCTGTATTGAATGCGGCGCCTGTATGAATAATTGTGCGTTCAATGCCATTTCGGTAAAGGCCGGTGTGGGATGTGCTTCGGCGATGATCGATGGACTGCTGAAATATGGTGATCCGGATAGGGGAACGTGTGACTGTAGTGGCGATGGCGGGTGTTGCTGATTTGGGCGAACTTCGTTCCCAAAAATTCCGCATCCCCAAAGTTACATCTCGGGAGCCCAAGATGCACTTCCGCGGCGGCGGAACCCTGTCCCGGCAGTCCGAAATTCACTCCCACGAAGGCTAAACCCCTCTCGAGGGCACGATACCATTTGGAATGAGCGAACTTGTTGCGCTCTCCCGTTTTCCGACCACTGCCTATCCCGGACCTCCCGCTTTCCCATTTAAACCTTCTGGAAACGTTGTAACGCATTGGTGTGTAGTGACTTAACTTGGTCCGACCCTGTTTTGCGTACTTCGTCAGTTTTCTTCCGGCCATCAGTCCGAAGTCGGAAAAAGCGGTTCGGCAAGCCATCCATAGCTGGCGGATGCACTTGAAACCGGACAAGACAATTGAAGCCCTATCCCGCATGTTCAACCCGATCATTCGGGGGTGGATTCAATACTATGGAAGGTTCTACAAATCGCGACTATACCGTGTGCTGAGGCATTTGAATACAGCCTTGGTGCCCTGGGCACGGCGCAAGTATAAGAAGCTTGCCTGTCATCGCCGTAGGGCAGAACACTGGCTCGGGCGTCTTGCACGTCGCCGGCCGCAGTTGCTCGCCCACCGGCAGATGGGCATTCTTCCCGCGGCTGGATGATGGGAGCCGTGTGAATCGAGAGATTCAAGCACGGTTCCGTGAGCGGCTGCGGGGGAAGTTCCTGTGGTCTACTCGACCCCAAATTCATACGCATATTCAATCCGTCTTCGCGCCGCGTTATATATTCTTGTTCCTTCCCCAACAATCGAACCGTATCGGCCGCGGCCGTTCGCGGTCGGTTCTTTCTTAATTATTCATAACTCTTTTCTTAGAGCCCAAAGACCATTCGGTTTTTGAGGCGGAGGGGGCATTGTATGCATTGGGGCAAAAATGTATCTCATCGGATGGCATGGTTCGAATCCGTCGGACCTAACACCATGAAGGGCTTCGGGTTACATTCACTGCGAGCCGTTGGGCTTGGGCTCACGCTGGTTACCGCATTCGGGATAGGTTTGGCGGCTAATCCCCAACGAACAATCCGCAATAATCCCGACGGAACGCAGGATGTTTCGTGGGAGCGATCGACGGCCGAGGAGGGTTCGGTGACGTCGGAAATCATTGTAAAGTTCAAACCTGAAATGGCCGAGGCACTATCCGCGCATAAGCGTCGAGGAGGGGGGCGATCAGACTTGGCGCGCGCTCCAGAACTGGATCGGCTTCACGACCATAGGGCAATTCGGGATATTCGGCCGCTTTATCCCAATGCGCGTGCATTTCGTGAGAAGGCGAGACGGCTTCGCTCCATGCCGTCGCAAAAACTTACCCCTCGGCAACGCCGGCTGCTTCAAAGGCTAAAGCGGGCCGGCGCCGGGAAAATACCGGATATGAGTCGGACCTATGTGGTAGAGGTTTCCGAAAGCAGCCATCCCGCCGCCATGCGCGAGTTGGTCGAAAAATACCGTCAGGACCCATCAGTCGAATCGGCTGATCTCAACGGAATCTATACGGTCGACGAATGGCCCAATGATCCGGGGCAAACCTATCAAAGATACTACTCTCATTCAGTTGTTAATGCGGCACAGGCCTGGGAAATCGGTACGGGCTCGAAAGATGTTGTCGTGGCAATCATCGATGTCGGTGTTGACTGGGACCACGAAGATCTTGCGGAGAATATCTGGGTCAATGATAACGAAATCGCCGATGATGGCATCGATAATGATATGAACGGCTATGTGGATGATGTGCGTGGGTGGGATTTCGTAAGTGCTTCCGAAGAAGATGTGTATCCTGGTGAGGACTATGGCCCACCGGATAACAATCCTGACGATTTCCACGGCCACGGGACCCATGTTGCGGGAATCGTTGGCGCGGTAGGCAATAACAATGTCGGAGTTGCGGGCATCTGCTGGGAGGTCTCCTTAATGGCGCTTCGCGCTGGCTATGCCGATGCATCGGACGGAAAGGGGGTTCTTAAGCACAGTGACATAATTGAAGCTCTCGCATACGCCGCCGAGAACGGAGCGGATATCGTAAATATGAGCTTTGGTGGAGGTGGGGTAAACGTTTCCGCCCGTGATGCGGTGCGGTATGCGGCAAGTCTTGGCTGTCTTCTGGTTGGATCCGCGGGAAACAGCTACGAGGATATCCCGCACTACCCGGCGGCGTATAACGATGTTATAGCGGTTGCAAATATCGATGCTCGCCCTTATGAGATGCATAAGCATACATCTTCGAATTGGGGTACCTGGGTCGACATGTCGGCGCCGGGATATCATATTTACAGTACGCTCCCCAACGATGAATACGACTACAAGACGGGAACGAGCATGGCTTCCCCGGCCGTAGCCGGAGCGTTGGCGCATATTCTTTCTATACATCCTGACTGGACGCTGGGGTTGTGTCGGAGGCAACTATTTACAACGACACGATCGATTGTTGAACAAAACGGTTCAATAGCCGGCAAAATGGGTGCGGGATTAATGAATATGGTCGATGCCGCCGGAGAATATCAGGGGGACCGTACCAATATTGATTTCATTAAAGTGTATGTCACCGACCCACGGGGCGACAACGATAACCAAATAGATCCCGGTGAATCGGTATCAATCTTGGCGTCGGTAAAAAACTACGGAAGTCCCGCATCGATAACGCTCACTCTTACCTCCGACGACCCCTACGTGTCGATAGTCGAGGGGACCGCTGCGATCGGTACGGTCAACTCCATGATTATCGCTACCAACCGTGCCCGCCCCTTCGTTATGGAAACCGGTGCGGATCTACCGCCCAACCACACGATCGATGCGACGCTTCGTGTTATCGTTGACGGACTCGTTGTGGAAAGCTTTCCCGTTGAGCTTGATTGCGCCTCGGGATGGAGCGGGATGCATGCGCTGAGTCGGCATCAGGTCTTTCACCATGAAATCGCCGAGTTACCAGATGGAGGTTTGTTGGCTATAACCGAGCGACGTTTGCCCGAATCGCAGATTACGTTCGTTAATTATTGCAATGCGGATGGTGTCTGGGACACCGCACAGGCCATGACTACCGAAAACAATTCAGTTGGTCCGGCATGGTATGTTGGTCCCGATGGTACTTGCCATCTTGTCTATATGAAAAATCTTTCTCCGGGATACACGCAACTATTCTATCGCGCACGCGATCCGCTTTCGGGTATGTGGTCCCAAGAGAGTCAGATAACGACCGAGGCCGATTTAACATCTGATACTTATTCGAATGTGCTTACGGTGTTCGCCGACGACAATGGGTTCATTCATGTTGTATGGGAAGATGAACGAAATGGTATGCCGGAATTGTTTTACTCTTATCATGACGGCTTTGATTGGCGGGACGAAAGCACGCTGAGTCCGGCCTTGAATGAAGAGGTCTCTCAAACAGAGCTGGCTATTCATGATATTGGAGATGGACGCCGGGCACTTTTCGTGTATTATTACCATTTTTCGCATACACCGCTGGGCCGATTTATCTATTTCGGCCGGGATGGTGAGTGGGATGAACCCGTTGAAGTATCAGGGTACACTCATCAAACAAGGGTAATCAATCAAAATTCTCAACTCTACCGCGTTTATTCCGTCGGTCCCGGCGATAGTACCCTGGCGGTGGACCGCTTCACAGGGACTACTTGGTCGTTTCTTGAAACATTACGGGAAGGGGATGACTTTGGGGAGAACCTGAATGGGTATGCCTTTTTGCTTTCGCCGGGCGGAAATTCCAGCATTTTTAGCACGGAAAACATAAGTCCCGGCCTCTATCGCCAATACCCCCTCTATCATTCACAGTCAAATGGGATATGGGAAAATCCGGTGGTGCTCGATCGGAATCAATGGATGTTCAGAAAACCAAGACAGAGCGCCGCACTTCGGCAGAACGATGAGTTTTGCCACGTACTTATCGAATACGAGTATCGTGACATGGGTATGAACAGCTATGATCTTGGGTACATGACCACCAGACCGGTTGAACATCTTCTTCCCACCCGTCCAACCATCGATGTGGTGTCCGCGCAGACATCCAACCCTTACTCGGTGAACGCCGATTTTTCATCCTCACATACCACGGGCATCGATTATTACCGCTATAATCTTGTTACGGTTCCGGGCGAGCAGGACGCAACGGTTATGG
>WJJU01000618.1 GCA_014729595.1 Chitinivibrionales bacterium | reverse complement strand
ATGCGTTGTCGAAAGATTTTGCATAAAAAAACCGGCTCGCAGAAACGTATGCGAAAAACCGAGTCGCTCTATCTCTTTTTCTATCGCATGATGGGGAATGAAGGGCACCTTGGGCGCCCCCACGATACTCAAAAAAACAACCTTCTTGACCCCGAATTCCTTGCATTTTCGCAAAAAAGGCGCGACGGTTTTCTTGATGTTAGAAACTTGAGGAGGGCGTACGAGAAAAACGGCGCCGACTCCCTTCGCCGCATCGTAGCTCTCCGGCTGATCGAGATCAAAGTAACGATAGTCGATAATAGCATTGTTTTGCCACCGGTTACTTCTTCCCGCGGCAATACAGCGTTCACCATGCTGCTCAAAAAGACGTATCACTTCGCCGCCAACGTTGCCGGAAGCACCCGTTATCAGTATCATGTTCCCACCTTAGTAGCTGATCATCGGCAATTTGCCTATGTAATTACGTTCCCGCGCTTCCTTGAGCATAAAATCGGCTACGTCTGCCCGTGAAATCTTGGAACCGCTATTCTTTCCCACATACCCAACGCGGTACTTTCCCGTATGCGCACCGTCCTGAAGCATCGGGGCCCGTACCACGGTCCATTCCAGACCCGAATCTCGAATCACCGCAACATGACCCTTGCCGTCCTCCAGCACCTTGGGTGACAGAATGCTCAAGGCGAAAACAATAAGGCGGTCAAACAGTTTCGGCTGATCTTCGGTATCGCGCACACCGGCGCCCGTGAGATCGACAAGACGTTTGACATTGTGTTTTTTCATGGCGTCGGTGACGGCGCGCATGGCGTGGGTTTGAAGGTCATCGGGAGAATTCTTTGTATGTCCTATGACACACAACACGGCATCGGTTCCCTCAACGGCTTTCTCCACCGCGGCGGCGTCAAGAATATCTCCCTGCACAATTTCAAGGTTATCATGCGTGATCTTCAGCTTGGACGGTGTCCGCACAAAGGCTTTCACCCGATCCCCGCCGGCAAGAGCCTGCTCCACCAAAGGAATACCCGTTCGCCCTGTTGCACCGAATACTACCACATTCATGCGCCGCCTCCTTCAAAGTTGCCAGTCAATAGTATCTTCCAAGGGAATTAGTGCTTTGGGCGGTATACATGTCAATTCATGAGGCATACGACGCCCTTTTGAGCTATGCACCGGCTTACCATCACTCCCATAATCTCTCCCGTTGTCCCCCTTCAAGAATCCGGTGCGTTTCTTCGAGCAGGTCCGGAATCGCGAGATTCTCGGGACACCGGGGAAGACAATCACCGCACCGCGTGCACGCATCGCCCTTCAGCCCTGGAAACCAGTCCTTGCCCTTTCCTAAAAGATTATAGCGCATCTTCCCGAACTCGACCATCCCAAAAGCCTTTGCCAGGTTACGCAAGCGAAGCACTTCGGGAATCGCGACATCGGCGGGACAGGGGAGGCATTTAAAGCACAAAGTGCAACGTGTATCGCCCAATGCGGTCTCTTCAGCCTTCGACCACCGCTCCATGGCGGCACGTTCATTTTCGATTAGAGGACCTTCATGCGCGAATGCGGGCAGATGAAGGTCGAACTCATCCGGTGTTGCGGGGCCGATCGCGAGAGTTGTGACGCCGCGATGTGACAGTGTCCAGCGATGTGACAGCATTATCGGGTGGAGCGGCGCGCAAGCCACACTAAGCTTGGGCGTCGGGGCGAAAAGCTTCCCGCTTTTCTCGGAAGGCGAAAGGATCAGTATTCCCACATCCCTCTTATAAGCATAGTCAACCACTTCGGCATGACGGCGGTAGGTCGGAAAGTAATGAAGGCTTACGGCGGCAAAGCGATCCGTGTCTATCAGCTTCCGAATAAGCTCGCTCGATCCATGAGAGCTGCATCCCACAAACCCCACCACACCGTCTTTGACGGCGTCTTCAATACCACGTACACACCCTTGCGCCCCGGTGGCCGCCGCCAACTTCTCTTCATTGTTGATACCATGCACATCGATGATATCGATATAATCGACACCCAATTTTTCGAGCGCTTCATCGACGTGCCGACGAGCATCATCACGCGTCGTCGGCGCCTGAATTTTCGTGGTCAAATAAAATTTTTCGCGTCCGATTTCTCTCAGCGCCTTGCCTACGAGTATTTCGCTGTTGCCATAGCCACGGGCGGTATCGATATGATTAATTCCCAATTTCGCCGCTCGTTTTACTACGGCAAGGGCGTTTTGCTCTTGTCGACAACACTCTTCGGACGAAAGCTTATCTTCTTTATAGGGTATCCGCATAGCTCCCAAAGTGAATGAAGATATCTTCAGACCGGTTCTTCCATAAGTTTTATAAATCATTGCAAAAGCTCCTCCGGACGACGTTCTTTAAAGATAATTCGCCTTATCGAATGAGAGACTATACCTTGTGCTTGCCAAGCGCACGCAAAAAGAGCGGCGGCCCCCGCGCACGAATGGCAGCAGGATTGAGTT
>WJJU01000617.1 GCA_014729595.1 Chitinivibrionales bacterium | reverse complement strand
TCAAGAAGACGGGTGCGACATGTATCGATGCTACCGAGGGGGGTGCTCTTATCAGAGGCACTATGATTATGCCCTTGAGAGACGTCATCGATCAATATGTCACTTGCAATGCAAGTTGTCCGGCAAACTTTGGGTGCAGAAGGAATCCAGCGGATGCTATGGCGTCAAAGAGAACAGTAGATGAGGCCATTCAATGGTTTGACACGCAGTGCAATATGGTTGCCGGCTATATTGCGGAAGCTGAAACACTCATTGGGAAGCTTAGAGGGCGATTTGGTAAGGATAAAAGTAACAAAACAGACGCTAGTTGGGAAGATTTGCGACAAATTCAACAGTTGCGCAGTGCAATCGTTCAGCTGGCATCCTTTTGGCATATTATGAGAGACCCGTTGAGTGAGCTGCATATTGCCGAGATCCAGCGCAGTTTTGAGAAATCATCAAACAGTGGTGATTTGTTCACCGAACTTGCTGCTTGCGAGGACTTTTTCCGTCATGTCAAGTCAACTGTCGCCCTGGTTATTGCGGCGCGCAAGCATTACGGGAGTCGGACGAGCGGGAATATATCCCGTTCGCCTTTGGTAAAAGGACTCGGAGATGGACACTAAGGTGCCGACAATACTGTATCTATGTCCGGATTTCTCTCCACCCTCTGCAGGTACCAGAAGACTGTATCGTCATGTAGAACACCTTCGCCGGGCTGGTTTTGACGCTTTCATCGTGCACAACAGAAAAGGATTTATGCTTTCTTGGCATGGGCACCATGTGCCCATAGTGTGGATGGAAGACAAACTCACGCTAAACAAAGACGATATCATTGTTATTCCAGAAGGTATGAGCGGAATAATGCGAAGCACGCGACATCTGCCTTGTAACAGAGTCGTCATAGTCCTGAACTGGGCCCACATCTATCGCAACCTACCGAGCAGAGAGGATTGGTCCGATTATGGCATCCGTTATGGCATAACCCCTTCACCGGTGATCAAGGCTTTTTTGGAATGGAGTATGGATTTACAGATCGGCCTGATAGCCAATTATGTGGATACCCGAAAATTCCTTTACCAGCCCGAAAAAAAGAAACGGCAGATTGCCTATAGCTCGAGGAAGGACCCCTCGGGAGAAATTCTCCGTTCTATATTTGAGAAGAAGCCCGGAATGCTCAAGGGGTACGAGTGGGTTTTGCTGGAGGACCTGACAGAAGATGGATACGCACAGATTCTGGCGGAATCAAAAATATTCTTAGGGACATCACTGCAGGAGGGTGTTCCAACTGCAGCCTTGGAAGCAATGGCCGCGGGATGTATCGTTGTTGGTTACGCGGGCGTAGGAGGTAGTAAAGACATGATAGGTACGGGGGAAAAACAAAACTGCTTTCTTGTAGAAAATGGAGACATTCCGGGTCTGGGGCGGAAACTGGAACAGGTCGTTCGGGACGACGAATATGAGGAGGGCTATGCACGGATAATAAAAAACGCCCTTGAAACGGCGAGCCGGTACGGAAATTACCAGCGGGAAGGCGATAGCCTGGAAGCATATTTTAGGGCATTCCCTTCATAAATACGGTGAGATATGTCAGTTGATGACTTCAAAATGTATGAACATTTGCGTGTATAAGCACAAACCAAAGGTTGAAGTGACATTGCGAATCCTCGAAGGGTATGAACGTGGATTCATGGAACTTGGACACAATGTGATGACTCTTAGCCATGACATGCAGAACTATTCACGGGCTCAAGCCTATGGCATTGCTAAAAGATTCTTGGATTTTGGTGCACATATCGCGGTTTGCTATGGTTTCTCCGCCATGCCCGAAATAGGTGGTTCCTTCTTCTTCCGGAAAAGAGGCATCCCCTTAGTTGTACTATGCTTCGAAAACCCGTTTTTTGGTTTGAATGAAAAGATCGTAAGCGAGATAAACAATTTTCCGGATTATTACTACTTTTTTGTTTGGGACAGAGTATATCTGGATTTGATGAGAAGCCATGTAAAGCACTGTTATCCGATCAGGCATGCAACGCAAGTGTCGAAAAAGACTGATTCAGGAGAGATCGGGGGTGATAAGTTCCAAAG
>WJJU01000616.1 GCA_014729595.1 Chitinivibrionales bacterium | reverse complement strand
GCCTATCCGGACAACTTCAATGCATACATGCATCTTGCCGAGATACGGGAAGTCCAGGGAAGATATCGATTGGCGGCCCATAATCTCCGCAAAGCTCTTGCGTATAACCCCGGATGGGGAAAGGCTCAAAAGATGCTCGCGCGAATGTACGAGAAGGATCATCAGTATTTCAAAGCAATGGATGAACTCCAGAATTATTTGCAAATATGCGATCCCGAAGAACGCGACAGTATTCAGACGGAAATCGACCGGTTGGTGGGATTGGTTCACGGCGGCGGCAAAAAGAAACCCCCGTCGGCATTGAAGCCGCGGAGCATTCGTCGGGAGCCGAAGGTGAAGCCGAAAGAGGTCAAAAAAGAGAAAAAAAACGAAGCGGCCGTGACAACTTCTCCGCCGAAAACGTCGATCACTCCAAAGAAGCAACCGACGGCAGGGCAAAAACCCGTCGCCGACAAGGAATTTGAAAAAGGCGTCTATTTGTATAAACAGGGTGTTGATGAAGGGAGCGAAGCCGAATTCGACAAGGCGTTGGCTCATTTCCGTAAGGCTATTTCGATTCAACCGGGCCATCCCGGATCTTATTACTATGCCGGTCTTATTCGTCGCCGAAAAGGCCAAAACGAAATGGCGCGAATCAATTTCGAGCGTGCACTCTCATATCCCGAACTGGGCTACAATGCTCATTTCTATTTAGGCAAAATATACGGCGAGCAAAAAAAGCCGGTGCAGGCCGTCAAGCATTTGCGCGCATACATCGCAAAAACCGATTATGAGCCCGGCAAACGCGAAGCGCGAAATCTTATTGCCGCATACGAATCGGTGGTGCGTGCCGCAAAGGTGGAGGTGCCACGTGTCGATGTAGAAGAAATCGGGCGTGAAGATATTCGACGTGAAGTGAGCAAAATCCCCCCCGAAAAGGTGCCGTCACCGATTGAATTACGCATCGATTCTCTTTTCTATATGGCTGTCGTTGACACCCTTTCGGATCCGGGACGCGCCATGCTTGAAGGAGTAACGGCATTTCGAGACGGGAATTATGACAAAGCGATTGAGACCTTTAAGAGGGTGATGGTTGAATATCCGAAGGGAACGGTGGCCGCGCAGTGCATTTACAACACCGGCGTATGCTACATGAAACTGCGGGATTATGGGAGAGCTGAAAACCAGTTCTCACAAATTCTAAAACGGTTTTCTTCGAACCGATTGACGAAACCCGCTTTGTTTCTTAAGGCACTTTCGTATTATGAACGCCACGAGCCGACTACCGCCGAAAAGCTTTTTCGCCGATTCATAAGTCAATATCGTTCTCACGAATGGGTAGGCAAAGCCTACGAAAAATTGGGCGATTGTTTTGTCGAGATGGAGCAACAAAAACGCGCGATCGATGCGTACAAGCAGGCCGTCGCTCAAGCGGACGCACCTCTTGATAAAGTACATGCTTTTTATAAACTGGGTGAATCCTACGCCGCGGTCGATAACCACCGTCGCGCGCTCGACGCATACGGCGAAGCTGTCGAAACGGGAGAAAAACACGATATATTTGAGCGGGTCCCCGAATCTTACTACCGGACGGCCGATTATTACTATCGCAACAAAGAAGCGGATAAAGCGTTGGAATTTTACAAGAGGGTGACACGGCTTTATCCTGGTTATCACGACAATGCTTGGGGGCTTTTTCAGATAGGTAACATATACAAGAAGCGGGGCGATTACGACAAGGCTGTAAAAACCTACAAAGAACTCATGAACGACCATGAGGGCGAGTATTGGGCCGAGCAGGCGCAATGGAAGTTGGAAGATGCCGTGTGGGAACATCAGTATCGGGCGGTACTCCGATGAACTCGGATGATTCTCGGAACAATCGCACCGAAAACGGCTCCTTACGAAACGGAGAATCGTTTTGATACGAACATCGGAGTACCGAAGCTTGATAGATACGCTTGTTGAGTCGTTCGGCCGTCAAAACGAGTACTACGGGCAATTGGAGAAGCTTGTGCGGAAGATCCTCGGCAAAGTGGTACTTAGCCGTGGGGATTTGACGGGGGTCATGCCTCTTATCGCCGAAAAACAACGGCTGATGGAAGCGATTTCGACTGAGCGGGAACGAACGCGTTCGGAGACCGAACGATGGCAACGCGAGAAGGAGCATTGTGATTCGTGCCCGGAGACAAAACGCCTTGACGCTATTTTGTCCGAAACGCAGGAAGTGATAGGACGCTATTTGGAGGGGGAGGAGCAGTTGAGAACCTATTTGCAGCATCTCATGCCAAAGGACGGGGGTGGAGATGGTGAGCAATGACAGGCTAGAGTCCGGGACCGTCTCGCGCGAAATGCTCGAAAGCCTGGAACAATCATTTCAACAATTTCAGGCACGGGCCGACAAGCTTGCCGCGGCATATACCACAATGCGGCAAGATTTTTGTAACGTAAACCTTGAGTTGGATCGTACCAATCGTGAGCTTGCCGAAAGTCTTGCGCGCCAAGAAGAGACTCAGACATATCTTAACAGCATTCTCGAGAGCATGAACAATGGTGTCGTTGGAGTGGACATTACCGGGACCATAACCCAGTTCAACACCGCCGCCGCACGAATAACCGGTTACACGCCCGATGCGGTTTTGGGCAAAGGATACGGAGAGGTACTGGGAGAGGAAAGCGACGCCGCCATGAGTGTGCTTCATGTACTTCGGACCGGACGCGGGCATCAGCGGCAAGAAAAAACTATTTGGCATAACGACGGTCATCCGGTACCGGTTTCATTTCAGAGCGCGCTACTCAGGGATCAGAGCAACAGGATACTTGGAGCGGTGGAAATATTCACGGATATGTCGCGCATCAAGGAACTCGAAAAAGAAATGCAGCGAACCAGGACAATGGCGGCATTGGGTGAGATGGCGGCGACGGTGGCTCACGAGATCCGTAATCCACTTGGTGCGATGGGCGTATGGGCGGGTCTTCTGGAGAGGGACTTCGATCCCGCCGACTCCCGACGCGAAACGGTGCGAAAACTCATTGACGCCTTGTCTCGGCTCAATAAAATCGTATCCAACCTGCTGGTCTACACCCGCCCCGTGAATTCAACGTTTCGGCCGGTTTCGATGCGTGATCTTGTCGGTGAAACGCTGGATTTTATTCAGATCGAAGTAGACAGGTTGGGACGGAATATACGTATTGACCGAAACTGGGACCCGGCTTACGAAGCAACGATCGACGGCGATCCCGAAAAACTGCAGCAAGCCCTCATGAACCTCTGTCTGAATGCGGTGCAGGCAATGCCGGAACAGGGGCTATTAAGTGTACATATCGACAGCCCCGGACCCGCCAGTGAGTATATACCATTGCGGATCACCGACACCGGCCACGGCATTGAAGAAGGACGTCTGTCGAAAATTTTCGATCCCTTTCATACTACAAAAGAGAATGGGACGGGGCTTGGGCTGGCAATTGTCCGTAAGTTCATCGAACACCATTCGGGCTACATTACCGCTAAAAGCCGGCTCAACGAAGGAACATCGTTTTCGGTGTTCCTCCCTCAAACGAAGCGGAAGGAATAATCGCATTATGGAGAGACGGAGGATTCTGGTTGTTGACGACGACACGAGTATGCTCGGGGCGATTACCGAAGTGCTCAAGCGATCGAATTATGAGCTGGACGCTTGTTCAAATGGGGCGGACGCCCTTGTCGCCTTTAAAAGCAAACCATTCGATTTGGTCGTATCCGACGTCAAGATGCCGGGAATGTCGGGGCTGGAGCTGCTGGAGAAAATTCGCGGTCTTGACACCGAAGTGCCCTTTGTGATTATCACCGCATTTGGTGACGTGAAGACGGCGGTTGAGGCGATGAAGAAAGGCGCCTACGACTATTTGGAAAAAGATGCGGGCACACTGCTGAGCGAACTAGAACTTACCGTTGAGCGTACGCTTCGGTATGGATCGCTTCTTAAGGAAAATCGCCAACTCAAGCAAGCGTTGCGAAAACGGTGGACCTATATCGGGTCGACTCCGAAGATGCGCGAGATCCGTGAATTGGTTAAAACGGTTGCGGCATCGCGGTCGACGGTGTTGGTGTCGGGAGAATCAGGGACGGGAAAGGAGCTTATC
>WJJU01000615.1 GCA_014729595.1 Chitinivibrionales bacterium | reverse complement strand
GGTCAGAGTATCTACCTCGACTACCGCGACGGAGCCGGCAAGACCGACCACACCCCCCCCCCCACCAAAGCTCTTCGCCTCCACCTTCTCGCGACTCAAAGCGCCGACCTCAACGTCCGCGCCGGCAAATACTTCGGTGGATGCGTCGGAAATGCGCGCCGTGGTTTGATTTATTACCTTTGTACTGCTGTAGATACCGCCGATACCGACAATACCACCGGCAAGGACACCGCCGAATGTTTCGATATCGGTGTTCTGATGCGCTTTCACCTTGACGGCGGTGCCGTAATCCGACGCACTGTTGATCGAAGAGTCACTTATGTACGATTCGGTAACGTCACCGACCTCGTTGACGGTTACGTTTCCGCCGATTCCCACAATACCACCGGCAATCGAGCCGGAGAAGGATTCGATGGATTCATCGGCATCGGCGATAACGGCCAACCCCTTGATCGATTCGGTCGTTTCGGTGCCGCTCGAAGGGTTCCAATCTTTTATAACGCTATAACCGCCGTCACCATAAGCCGCCACGGTCGATTTGTCGATGAAGGCTTCGGTGGTATTATGAATCGTGTTGATACTCACGCTTCCCGCGATACCCACAATGGCGCCGCCGGCGGAGCCACCGTAGGTCTTGATCTCGTTGTCGGAAACGGCTTGAACCAGAATGTTATCGTGCGCCGTGGCCGTTGAGGTGCTGATATATGCAACAACGGTGTTGTCCATAATGTTGATGGCGACCGATCCGGCAAGTCCTACATAGGCACCGCCGGCCCCCGACGCCGCGATCGTTTCAATGGATGAGGATTCATTCGCGCGTATGCGAATGGAACCACCCGAAGCTGCAAGCGTTGCACCGTAGGCGTAGGCCTCGACGCTCGAGTGAATTTTATTGTATGAGGCCGCTCCGCCAACGCTTACACCGCCCGAACCGGAAGCCTGCCCCGAAAGGGACCAGATGAATGCGCCGTCGGTTGCCGTAATGTCTATACCGTTGTTTCCGGCAATGCTTGCGCCGTCTCCGGCGTATGCTTTCACGATCGTGCCGATATCATTCAATGAAACCGCACCCGTTACCGCAACGGTGCCTGAACCGGAGATTCCCGCCGATAACGCCCGGATCTCGGGATCCGAGTCGGCAATGACTTGAACCGTCTCGCCCGTCGATTCGACCGAAGCTCCCTCGATGTATGCCAGTGTGGTTGAGCTGATGGTATTGGTGGCGAATGCGGCGCCTATTGCAACCGTGCCCGCACCCTGCACCGCGCCGGCAAGGGACCGTATTTCGGGGGAATCGGAAGCACTGACGATCACCGAACCCGCCGCGGTTACATCGGCGCCCCCGCTTATGTGAGCATCAACCGTCGTGCCGATTGTGTTAAGCGATACCGAACCACCCATCGCAAAGGTTCCGGCCCCCGCTCCACCGGCGGAAATGGTCTCCAGCACGGCATTTGATTCCGCCTTGACCAGTATGCCGGCCCCCGTAGAGGTGATCGTTGCCGCATCGATGTACGCTTTGATCGTATCGCTGATGTTATTGATCGCCGCCGTTGCCCCGACACTCGAGCTAAGCGATCCGCCGACGCCACCGGCAAGAGCTTGGATAGTCGGTGTTCCCAAAGCGTGCACTGTTACGGCGCCGGGGATAGTGACATCCGACGTACCCGATATGTGCGCATCCACCGTATTGTTCATGGTATTCATAGCGAACGAGGCGCCAAGAGCGAAACTGTCGGCCCCCTGAACGCCCGCTACAATCGCTTTTATAATCGGTGTAGACTTCGCGTTAACCTCGAGACTCGTTGCCGAGGTAATTACTGAATCATCAACAAAGGCGCTCGTCGTGTTGGCCGTATTGTTAACACCGACGGAAGCGCCGAATCCCAAGCCGCCTTCGGTGAACGATATTGCCGCAGAAACCGCTTTAACATCGATAGTTGCATTATCCTCGGCAAGAAGCGTAACCGCGGCGCCAACATCGACAATGGAGCCGTTCGCGATGTGAGCGTTGGTCACATTCTCCGCTTGATTGAGAGAAACCTTATAGTTCAATCCCGACCAACCCGGCATGAGCGCGCTGAATGCGGCAAGTGACTCCTTGCGAGCGGTTATGTCCAGATTGCGTGTCGCGTTCACATTGGCGTTGTCCAGATAAGCGGCCGATTCCATGCCCCCAAGGTTTAAAGCGAAGGTGCCCGAAACGGCGGTGTCACCGCCCTGAAAAGCATCGAGAACAATATCGCGAGCGGCGGTAACAGCGGCACCACCCGCGATGAATGATCGTGCGGTGCTATAGTTCGCCAACAAACCGGTATCCAAAGTAAACGAGAGTGATGAGCTGAATGGAATCGCGAAGGTATAGGAGGTATCGAGGATTGCGGATATGTTCTCTTCAGCCGACAGGTTCACATCGCGTCCCGCCGTAACCATTCCACCCTCGATCGAAGCGGCCGTGCCACCGGTGGAATCATTATGCGCCAAGGCGTCGGCAACCGAGCTCTTGGGCGCGGAGTCGGTTACCGCATTCGCCGCCGCCGTACTATTACCGACTCCCTCCGCATAACCGTTCAGCAAGTCTACCACCGTATCGGAAAGGGTGGCAACCTGGGTATCCAGAGATTCCCGAATCGGCCCCAGCGCTCCGTCGATTGCGCTGAATACCGTATCGATCGCATCCTGAACATCGCTATCCGGAACCGAATCGCCCGAGAGCGCCACTCGCTTCCCGATTGCATGGAGCGAAAACGACCCGCGCAGCCCCAAGCCGTAGGAGCCCGTCAATCCCCCGACAAAACTATCGATATTCTTGATTGCAAAGGCGTTGACATTGACGTCTCGGCGGGCATTCACGTGAGCGCCCGCGCCGATATACCCCAAGGTATCGTTTTGCAAGAATCCGAAATCGGCTCCGATTGCCGTATTTACACCGGCACTCGCGCCAAGCCCCAACGATACCCCAAACACCCATACATCATTCACCGCCGAAACATTGACCGTCTGTGCGGCATTCGCTCCCGTCGCATCGAGGTTGACGTCGGCATCGGCGATATAGGCTCGTGTAACCGCCGTGACCACCTCGGCCGTTGCGGTACCCGAAATCGAAATACCCGCATTCAAACCGGCGCTTCCGATCAGGTTCGTCACCTGCTCGACCGAGTAGGCTTCGACGGATAGTCCCTTGATTGTTTCTTGCGCGAACACGGGATCGTCACCGGCCGTATCGATCTCATCATTGTATGCCACGACGCCGTCGGTATGATTTGCCTTTGCATTTACCACCGCACCGTCACCTATGAATGCTTGTGTATCCTTGTTGACAACCGTAACACCCAGCGAAGTCTGCACGTTCGCGCCGACGCCGAGCGCGAAACTGCCGCCGTATAGATGGGTCTCCGTTATATCTTTTGCTCGAACGACAACATTACCTTCCGCCTCAACGATTCCGTCAATGTAAGCGTAGGTGTGTGTGTCAATCGACACGACCGGTATAGACGCCGCCAATCCTATACCTCCGGCCGACAAGCCTCCGGCGACCGCAAGAACATGCTCGCGAGCCGAAGCGGTGACTTCAACGTTTCTATTCGATTTGACATTCGCGGCCGAGCCGATGTACGCTTCGGTGGTATTGCCGACACCGGCCAATTGCAGCGCCGGCCCCGCGTTAACAATAGCGGCACTCATCATTCCGGCAAGACCCATATAGTAAGAATCGCTTCCGGCCGACACCAGCACCGATTGATCTCCATGCGCACCGGTCAAATCATTATTTATGACGGCACCCCCGGCAATGTAGGCCGTCGTTTGATTCTGAAGAAGGCCCGCACCGGCGGAGAAGCCGGGTGTCGCTCCGATCGCCGCCGACTTCCCGCTCGTCGACATTTCGAGATCGTCGCGGGACAGGGCGGTTATCGCCAATCCGCGTACTTTGACGGTTTCGGGCGTTGCGACGCGTTGACCGCTAATGGAAGGATCTTCGGCGAATGCCTCGACGCCGGTGAGGTAATCCAAATCATACCCGAAAAGCTCCAGATCGAAAATATCGCCCAAATAGGATGCAATTTCGAGGTAATCGGGAGCTTCGATCTCACCGGCGTCGGATGTATCGGACTCATACGTTACCTTGAACTCCCCACTCTTGGCGTCGACCTCGTTCGTACCATAGGTTGTAACAGTCGCTCCCGCCCCAATGAATGCCTGCGTCGTTTTCGACAAGACCGGCGCCGCTACCGAGGCGCCAAGACTCACGCCGTATGCGGCTCCCGCCGATCCGGCATTGACATCGACCGAACTTACATCGTCCGCCGACACTATAACATTGTCCGCCGTGACCGTCGCCCCGCCGGCTATATAACCCTGTGTAACCGGCGTAATTAGATAGAGTGAGCCCGAACCGGCAATGACGGCGATATCGGAAACTCCCGCCGCAGTAACTATCGAATCTATATTTTCGGTCGATACCGCCTCGATAATCACATTCCCGTTTGCCGATACGATTCCATCCGCATAGGCACTCGTTTCATTGGCAATGCTACCGACGTCAAGCGCCGCGCCGACACCGGCGATATCCACCCCGGGCGCCGCACCCGCTCGGCTGAGCAGACTGGTCGTCCCTTCCGCCCGTATCCGTACACTCTGTGACGGGTCCGCGCCGAGGGAACCATTTTGATTGATTCGCGCATCACTACCGGTGTACGCTCTAGTGGTGGCAACGACCGCATTAAGCGCGATGGAGCCCGCCAATCCCGCCGGCGCCGAGGTTACCGCACCGGCAACATTCGTCAAGAGGCTTTGAGAACCCGCGGCCTGAATCGTCAGAACCCCCGATACATCCACCACCGTCAAGCCGGCATCGGCTGATGCCGCTTCGCCGATCGATGCCTCCGTCCGATGAACGATCGAATTCAACGCAATCGAAGCGCCGACGCCGGAACCGCCGGTTACCAATCCACCCGCCGAAGCCAACAGGCCCATCGTGCTCTCGCTTGAAATCACGGCATCACTCGCGACGACAACCGCATCGCCCGCAATGCGGGCTTCGGTCGTATATGAACCGGCATTTACCGCGATCGAACCGGCAACCCCTACCTCATCAATACCGGACCCCGCTTCCGCAACTACGGAAACGTCGTTGATTTCACCACTTATGTTGGTCGCGGAAACCAGTAATTCCGAAGCGGTAACGGTTGCAGCGCCAATTATCGCGCTGTTATCGACATCGGTATAGTTGACCGCAACACCGGCCCCAATACCGGTAGCACTGTCTACGGTCGAAGAATCGCTATCCGTTGCCGCGTCGGTATCTATATTCGCCGCCACGGTAAGGTTACCATCAACCGTCACCGTCACACCATCCTCAATGACCGCCTCATTACCGGTGAATACCAAGTTTGCGCCAATGGTCGCGGCTACCCCCAAATCGGGGAGCGCGACATCGGCATCATCGGATTCTTCCACCAACATACTTCCCACCGATGGAACATCTACTTCTTCGTCGGTCCCCTCGCCCGGATCATAGAAATCGAGCACCTCGGTCATCGTGTCATCCGCCGTATCATCCGCCTCAACCGCCGTACCATTTGCACCGGCAATAACACTCACCGATGCATCGGTCTCCGCGGACGATACGATGGTTACATTTCCGGCCGTTTCGAGATCACGCGACAAAACGGCATGGGCCGAATCGTTGGAAACGTTAATACCGACAGCGCCGCCAATCGTAACATCGGTACCGGCGGTATCACCACGCGCCGTCACGGCCGTCGTCGACACGTGATCGGATTCGATTGCCATCGTTCCCTTTAAATCAATTACCGAGCCGGCTCCGACGGCGGCAAGCGTTTCGTTCCCCGCATACGAGAACGCCACCGCACCGGCCGGTGCAACGCCTCCCTGAGCCCCCGCTTTTGCGGTAGTGTCCATCGCTATATCGTGAGCGGCATCGACAGACACATTGTGCCCGCCGATAATGGATGCATTGTCATCGATCTTCGCTACAACATCGTTGAACCCAAGGTTGACCGCAATCGAGCCGCCAATCCCGGTCGTCCCGATTGTTTTTGCATCCGCCGTCGCATTCATCTCAGCAACATTCACGACCCCAACCTCGAGACTGCTTCCGCTCCCAACCGGCGCAACGCTCGCGCCCGACCGCAGAAGCGCCCGGCTTGTTCCCATTGAGAGGTTCATTGCAAGACTGCCGGCTACCCCCAAATCGGCGGCACCGGCGCCCGAGGTTGCATGAGCACCCGCCGTGCCGACACCGTCGCCCGCCATCCCCGTCTGAATGCGTACGAGGGGAGCGGAGACGTTTCCACCGATCTCGGCCGTGATCTCGGGCGATGCGATACTCAATGCGATCGTTGCGCCGACACCAGGGTCGTTCCCAACCGCAAGAGCATCCGATTGCGCGTCGGAATCAAGATCTCCCGACGCCCGTACGGTAACCGACGTATCGGAATCCACCTGGACGCCGCCGACGATATACGCCGCAGCCGTCGATACGTCAACATTGACTGAAAGCGCGGCGGCGATCGCCGTGCCAGAAGGATTATAG
>WJJU01000614.1 GCA_014729595.1 Chitinivibrionales bacterium | reverse complement strand
TCCTCAATCTTAAGCAGCTTCGATTGAAGTTGGTAGCCGACGAGGATGCGATGCTGCGGTTGGAGGTTACCGGAGAGGGCGAGGTGCGAGCCTCCGATATAGAGAAGAATCCGGATGTTGAGGTGTTGAATCCGAATCTTCACATCGCCACCATCAATTCCGATGCAAAGTTGAAGATGGAAATGCGTGTTTCGGACGGTCGTGGCTATGTGCCGGCCGAGATGAACAAGCGGGATGATGACCCGGTCGGTACTATTCCCATTGACGCTCTCTTTTCACCAATAACGCGGGTAAACTATTCGGTTGAAAACACGCGTGTCGGGCAGAGAACCGATTTGGACAAATTAATCATGAATGTATGGACGGACGGGAGCTTGTCGGTCGAAGATTCGATGGGGTATGCGGCTAAGCTCTTATTCGACCACATGAATATATTCATCAACTTTGAGGGTGAATTGGAGCCGGTCGAAGAGAAGATCACCGACAAACGAATCGACAAACTGCGCCAACTGCTGAAAATGCGCGTGGATGAACTTGAACTGTCGGTTCGTTCCAACAACTGTCTTCGCGCGGCCAATATCCATACCCTTGCCGACTTGGTACGCAATCAGGAATCAGATATGCTGAAGTACAAAAACTTCGGACGTAAGTCGCTGATTGAGCTAAACCAAGTACTGGCCAATTTGGGCCTTTCGTTCGGCATGGATGTCGATAAAATTATGGGCGATGATCTCAACGCATAGACTGACTGCACCAAAGAGAAGAAGAGGAAAGAGCCATGCGGCACTTGAAACGAGGACGCAAACTCAATAGAACCGCCAGTCACCGGAAAGCCATGCTTTCGAATCTGGCGACGTCTATTCTTGACAAAGAGCGGGTGGTGACCACCGTTGCGAAAGCTAAAGAGGTTCGTGGGGTGGTCGAGCGGTTGATTACGTACGGCAAAAAAGGCGGCAATAATCTTAGTGCGATCCGCCTGGCGGGCAGAACCGTTCGAGATAAGACGGTATTGAAGAAGCTCTTTGACGATATTGCCGTTTCATACCAAGACCGTGAAGGTGGCTATACGCGAATTGTCAAGCTTGGCGAGCGCAGGGGTGACAATGCCGAGATGTCTATCATTGAGCTTGTAGGCCGAAACGGCGATGAGCCGCGCAGAAGAGACAAGAAAAGCAGGCATTCGGTACGGAAAAAGCCTCAAAAGGCGAAAACGCCGCCGACGCAGCCCGCCACCGCGCTCAATGAAGTGGTGAAAGCGGAACAAGCGGAGGACGCGGAAACCGCGACCGCCCAAGCGCAACCAACGCAAGTGGACGAAACGGTCGAAAAGGCAGTGCCGGCGGCTGAGCCAAACGTCGCTCAAACCGACGAGAAGGCTGATGCGGAGGCCGGCGGGGAAGAAAAGAAAGAGGAGTAGCCATATCCGGCTGCCATAGGGTAGACCCCGAGTAGCGCATTCGCGCGAATACATAAGCGATAAAAGGAGTCCTAACATGGCTTTGGTACCGATGAAGCTCATCCTTGATGAGGCGAACAAGGGTGAATACGGTGTAGGTGCGTTTAACGTTAACAACATGGAGCAGCTCCAGGCTATTTGCGATGCCGCGGCCGAAACCGAATCGCCGGTTATTATTCAAGTAAGCCGTAACGCGCTCAAGTACGCCGACAAAGGTTTGCTTGCCGCAATGGTACGGTACATGGCGGAGGAAAAATATCCTCACATACCCATGGCACTGCATCTGGATCATGGGCCGGATATCGAGACCATCAAAGAGTGTGTTGAACTCGGATTCACCTCGGTGATGATCGACGGTTCATTGGATTATGGTACAAAGGACGAAGCAGGTAAACATCCGCCGCGTTCCTTTGAAGACAATGTAGCAATCACCAAGGAAGCGATTGCGGTAGCTCATGCCGCCGGCGTATCGGTTGAAGGTGAAATTGGTACGTTGGGTGGTATTGAAGATGATACGGTGGCCGGGGCGGTTCATTTGACCGAACCCGATGAAGCCGAGGAGTTTGTAAAGCAGACGGGAGTCGACGCTCTCGCTTTGGCGATCGGAACATCGCACGGTGCCTATAAGTTTCCGGTTGGAACGGAAGTCAAACTTGCTTTGAATATTATCGATGATGTGCACAAGCGTTGTCCGCAGACGGCGCTGGTGATGCATGGAAGCTCTTCGGTGCCGAAGCACATGGTTGATGAAGTGAATAAATACGGCGGCAAGGTTCCGAATGCCGTCGGTGTTCCAACCGCTATGATTCAAGATGCGATCAAGCGGGGTATGCGCAAGGTGAACATAGATACCGACGGCCGGTTGGCCATTACGGCGGCCATTCGGAAGGTGTTTACCGAAAAACCTGAAGCCTTCGATCCCCGCAAGTATCTGGGTCCCGCCCGCGATGCTGTAAAAACGTGGATTGTTGAAGAAATGAAAGCGTTCGGGACCGCCGGGCACGCCCGCGATTACAAGCCCGTTTCTCTGGAAGAAATGAAGGCCCGCTACGGCGGCTAATTGTAGAGTGTCATAAGGTTCAAAAGCGCCCCCGGTTTTACTAATGCCGGAGGCGCTCTTAAGTTTGGCAAGACTTGAGCGGGGAATTGAGCAAAAATCGCGCATATCATATTTTATACTTTGCTCGTCGATGGTAAATACGTGTATCGTTTTTAGCTTTGCAGCAGACGAGTGAAGGGAGCAGTAGAATGAGGTTACGGGATCGAGTGGGCTTAGGATGCTTTTTTGCCTCGGTGGTTTCCGCCGGCGCCCAAACGGTATCGTTT
>WJJU01000613.1 GCA_014729595.1 Chitinivibrionales bacterium | reverse complement strand
GCTCCGTGCTCAATAAAAAAAATATCGACGATTTTGTTGATTCGCTTCTAACTCGCCCACCGAAAGGTTATTTCAAGCACACTCGTACGGCTTCACGGACAAAAGTGACGATGCGTTTTGCGCTTGTACCTGATCATGTAAAACGAAGAATGCGACCTTATATACCAATAGTTGAAAAATACTGCAAGCGCTACGAACTTCTTGTTTCGAGGGTACTCGCAACGATTCATACGGAGTCTTGTTTTAATCCTATGGCGCGTTCGAATCGTAACGCGATAGGCCTGATGCAACTTGTTCCCTATAGTGGCGGAAAAGACGCATACGGAGCCGTTCACGGAAGTAATTTGATTCCAACCGAAGCATATCTCTTTGACCCAGAGAAAAACATTGAATTAGGCTGCGCCTACATACACTTGCTGAAAAATCGTTATTTCGGCGAGGTAAAGAACAACAATAGCCGATTATATTGCACGATCGCGGCGTATAACACCGGGCCTGGAAACGTTGCGTATGCTTTCACGGGCGCAAGGGCCATGCGGGCAGCAACTAGGGTGATTAATACTATGGATAACTCTGATAGAGTCTATAATCACATGATCGGGTTTCTTCCTTTTGGGGAGACCAAGCGTTATCTAACAGTTGTGTTGGAGCGCATGGGTATGTATGGAAATTGGTAATTATGCTTGCGCTAGTGACAATTCCAGATTGAGCCGCATTCGATAAATTATGTTTTTGATATACTTACACCGCCCCAAAGGCGACAACGCTGGTTGCCCGATACTTGATAATCCTACTACTAAACTCCGTCATTTATCATCCCGCCGCACGATCCGCCCTACGGAAAAATCACCGCGTTTTTCGCGAAAAGCATGGTATTGGTTTATTCCAATTTTTGCCGCGCTTTTTTTAACACAATGCCTACCGAACCCGAAAAGTATACGAATGCTTTTCGCTTCCCCTCCGAAATGGATCAAGCGGCGGCCCACACTCTCAACACATTTCGTCGGGATCGGCGGCGCCAAAATCAAGGGAAACCTTTACAAAGCTCAACGGAGAGCGCGCGCGGCGGCATTTGATGAAATCGCCGAGCAGATTACCGTATCCGTCTGTGCGACAAAGGTGCTCGAAGCGAAAAGCATCGTCGATTCGAACGGCGCGGCTCATGAAGGAGTTTGGTACCATTCAAATATACATACCTCGTCGGCTATGGATCTTTCATCTTGGGAGACCGCCGAAACCTGGTACTCACCGGACGGATATGTCTGGATCATGGTCATAGTAAACAAAGCCCACTATTATGAGCGCATCAACCGACAAAGTAACGCGGCGGCGCGGGCCGTCGCGAATGCTTTACGGAACGCATCAAAAGGTCCCCTCATAAGCCGACTGCGTGAACTTCATCGGGCAATGCTCCTCTTTGATACATTACCGGATTCCCTGTACGCATCCGATTTATCCGCTGATCTCATGCACTTGCGTGACAGAGTGAACGGCGAAATCGAAGAGGCGCTTCTAGATGTTGAACTTAGACCTAATGCTCATTCTCTTGCGTTTTCACCGATTCAACGAATACCTGACACGGTAGGCGTTCAGGTTTTGGTTGATAATGTCCCCGACATTTCCGTCCCGATACGATGGTCCGTTTCCTCTGGGCGCGCGGTCATTACGCCAATAGGTTATGGGCATGGGGGTCGCGCCAAATTGCGCATACACTCACTTCCCGCTTCAATCAATCCGGTAGCGTTGACCGCCTCTCTCGATATGGGAACACTGGGGTACGACTTGCTCCGTCGCGGCTTTAAAATTCCCTCTTGCAAAATTTTTCTTCGCCGAAGACGCATGCGGCTTCATTCAGTAGGATTAAACGCTTTTGGCCGCGCTCTCGTGGATACATTGGCAAATCTGGGCGAGATCATACCGGTCATATCTCCCACCGGAGATCATTCGATGATCCGGGCTGAACTGAAAATGACCGATCTTCCCCGTCTCTCGGACGGCAGCCACTATGCATACGGAGAGTTACTTCTTGAACTTACGCACGAAAAACGCGGTTCTCTTCTCACCTTCCGTAAGACCGTCCGCTCTCCGCTTTCTTCGTCCGCGAATGAGGCGGAGGAAAAGCTACGAAGTTTTGCTCTTGCAACCGCCGTCGTCGAGATAGAGAGCATATTTTGATATCTGTCCAGCTTCAAGCTCCAGTAGTAAGTATCTTTTTATGCATACAGCTTACCTTATCAATTGCAGCCTCACCCTATGTGATTAAAACAATTAATCCTTCGCACCATCATTTCCCAATTACCTCGAATATGATGACAAATATTTTTCGAAAAAAGCTTCCCGACGGCGATAGTGCTGCTGTTTCCATGAGTTGGGATCAATTTTTGTTAAGGCGCCGTTTCGGACCGTCGGACTACGGTCTTTACCAAGGCGATACAAATCCCGCCACCTTCAGCCTTCTCTCCGTTTTCAGGCCTCCCTGCGGCAAAACAACAAATGATTTTATAGCCATAAAGTTTTACCGAAGAAAGTCCATTAACTCCAACCTGGATATAACAGACGTCTATTTCGATAAAAATTATATATATGTAGAAAATGCCACTCGGCTTTTTTATCATGAAACGGAGTGGCACCGACTGGAAATGCTTGGATCCGCCCCGCTCGGATTAACAATTAGAAGCATACCTTCCGACGCCGTCGTAACCATGCAAGGCGAGGCACAAGGCAAAACCCCCCTGATAATTCGTACGTTCACCCAGCCTTTTGCGGCTATACAGGTTGCCAAAAGCGGCTTTTGCCGACGCAGTGTATTTACGCCACTCTCCCCAGGCTCTTCTCGGGACATAACCGTGGTTTTGCCGAAAAAAAACGACAACACTGAGAACAGAACAAGAACGCTCGACAAAGCACGCAATTTGTGTGCGCTGGCCGAATATATTGACCAAATTCAAGATACCTTGCACAAAATTAGACACTCGATAGATCAAGACATAGGTGAATGGGGGATAGAGTCCGCCCTGCTGACTATTCTCCACGAGCACAAAAGCTTTAAGCCGAGCGACGAAAAAAAGCAGTACCGTTCACTCAAAACCTGGCAAACCGTTAACCGCTTGGCGTCCAATGT
>WJJU01000057.1 GCA_014729595.1 Chitinivibrionales bacterium | reverse complement strand
GGAAGTTGCTGGGTGCAGATACGCAATCGGGAGCATGATGACCGGCAAAGCGCCGAGGACTTTATTCGCGGAATTCTCTCTCTGCCGACGGAGCTTCGGGTCGAATCGATTATTGCCGTCGGCTATCCTGATGAAGAACCGCCGCCAATACCCTCTGAAGAGCTGGATTTTTCCAAGATCAGATCGAATACATATTAATGGCGCGGGTATAATCGATGGGCTGAATACCGCCGTCGGCAACACCACGAAGTGCGGTTTTTTCCGGCTGAAGCCGGATAATGACCCAATCCGGGCCGTGAGGGCGTTCTCGCTATGTGCTCCGTCTCGGAACAGTGGCTTTAATCCGATACCGGCTCGGGTGGATTCTTTTTATACCGCCGCCGCACAAGCACGACTAGCGCGACAGTTGCCGCCACCACCGCGGCTATCGCGATCACGACCAGTCGGATTGGAAATGCCGACGGGTATAAGAAATGTCTGAGTTCGGGAGTGAGCCGAGCGTCGGTTTTGAGTTTCACCCATGTATATTTGACTTCGTTTACAGAGGGGTTGTACCGCATGCTCAGCGGAAGCTTTATGGTCTGTTGGGGTGGAAGTGCGGTACCGACAAGCTCTTTGGCCGAGGTTGCGAACACGTGGCGTTCAGGAAAATTGGCGCCGGTGATATGAATGGTGTCGTCGGTTACATTTCGAACCGAGAGCGTGACATTTGCTTTGAGCCCCCTAAAACGACTTCGCCGTGGAGTGAGAGTCAACGCGTTTTTAACATTCGCGCGATAGGTGAAAGTAGTTCGTTTTAGCCTACCGTCTTGTTCGTACACAACGATAATGTCTTTGTTTACCTTTCCGCTAAAGCCTAAGCTGCTGAAAGAAAAGCGAATCGCCATGCTGTCACCCGGCGAAAGCGTCCCGCTTACCTTATCGGCTTTGGTGCAACCGCATGTAGGTCTGATTTGCTTTATCGTGACCGTTTCCGGCCCGGTGTTTCTTAGGTAAAAAACACTGTCGGTGACCGTGTTCTCGTCGACCTGCCCTAAATCGACCCGTTCCGGAGAGAGTTCGACCGCCGACCGGGCGGAGGCAACCAGGAAGAGCGCGCCGAGCAGCGTAGCGTTTACAAAAGTGCGTGTGATCACTGTGAACTCCTTTTGTCGGGTTGCCGGAGCCGTGATTTTATGCTTATACCGATTTACGGAATATAGCAACCAGGGAGAACGATGAATACACGGAGCCAAGGCCGAAAATACTAGTATACTTTTCGTAATAATAAACCGTCATCTCGAACTCAATCGGAGACCCGGAAATTATGCTCACTTATCCTATCATTGTCAGTTGCGTTGCGGGCTGCCGTACCCGCCGCGCGGGTTCCGCGGTCCGGCTTGTGCTCAAACGGCGTTCCTAAATGGCTATTTTGAATAGTGGCGGGATAACCTATTACCACTCTTTGCCCCGCACCCTCCGCGCTTACCTCGGCTTATTGCGCGAAAGATAGATTTCGTACGCATAGTCGAGATTACTCAAAAATCGTGCCTACGAGGTCCATACGCTTATCCGCGCCACGCGATATTTCTTGGCATTGAGCGTCAGTTCATCACCGACCTTTTTGCCGAGGATTGCCGTAACTGCGGGTGCCGTGTACGAAAGAATGCTCCGATTGGGATCGGAATCCCATGGACCCAATACGGTCACCGTCGTGTCTTGAACCCCCTCGGCGGCTCCGGCCAGTTCGACCTCGGTGCCGACGCAAATAATGGACGGGTCGACCGTTTCGGGGTTGATTGCTCGTGCCTGACCAAGTTGTTGCTCCAGCGTCTTGGCGCGCGAAGAGAGCAGCTCCTGCTTTGCTCGTGCGGCATGGTATTCAAAATTCTCCCTAAGATCGCCCCACTCCTTGGCCTTTTTGATTTCTTCGGCATTTTGCGGAAGATCCTTTTCGACAAGCTTACGGAATTCCTCCCGTTTTGCTTCCAGCATCTCGGCTGTTACATGAAAGATGTCATCCTCTTTTTGGGAAAGCTCTGGATGCCACATGTGAAGATCCTGGTGAAGCTGATCCTTGCGGTAGTCCTCCAGGCTCGTGTCCCGTTCCAGAACCGCCAAAAACTGACGTGCTCCCTCAAGATCGAGTGTCCGTGCCGCTATGTCGGCCGCATTGCCGGGATCGAAAAGCTTGCGGAACGCCGCGTGGTGCTCTTTGTTGCTTGGATTATTTAGCGCCGCAAGAAGCGCTTTCAAATACGCAAGATCCATGAGCGGCTTGAATTCTTCACGTTGAGTGAGTTCGCGTGACAACCAGAGGTATAGTCCAGGTTTGTCGCTAGGATTACCGACCGTCTTACGAGCGATGTCGTCGGTGTCGATTTCATCGCTTTCTTTGTCGAGCGTGTCGAAAAGAATACCCACATTTTGCATGTCGGTTTCAGTTTGAAGAAGGCGACGGAATAAGGTCGGCCAATCTTCACGCTGCTCGCGGATTGCGGCGGTAGCGCGCCGTCGTAAGGCGCGATCACCCATACCCGCCGTAAGCATCGCTATGTCGTCACGAGCTACCATGGCTGCAAGGCGCTCGTTGAG